>JASLXL010000245.1 GCA_030740335.1 SAR202 cluster bacterium
CCGCGCGGTCCACGTCTGACATCACGAACCGTCCGCCAGGGCGCAGATCCGAGAGGTAGGGCGTTACACGGCTCAGGCGGTCAAAGTCGTCTATCTCCAACTCTACACCGGCCTCGTGGGCGATGGCCAGTAGGTGAAGTACCGAGTTGGTCGAGCCGCCCATCGACAGCACCACCATGATGGCGTTCTCGAAGGCGTCACGGGTCATTATGTCGCGGGGCTTCAGATCGCGCTCCAACAGGTCGTGGATTATATGCCCTGCCCTGATCGCCATGTCCTCGTTGCGGGGGTCCACAGCAGGTATCGACGCCGCGCCGGGGATGGACATCCCCATCGCCTCGATAGCCGACGACATAGTGTTGGCGGTGAACATCCCGGAACATGCGCCCTCGCCGGGACACGCTACGCGCTCCATGTTGATCAGGTCGTCGAGCGTCATCTTACCTTGGGCGTGGGAACCAACGGCCTCGAACATGTCCTGAATGTTGACGTCCTTGCCTCGGAAGTTGCCCGGCAGTATTGCACCGCCGTAAAAGAAGAGCGACGGCACGTTGAGGCGAGCCATCGCCATCATCGCGCCGGGCATGTTCTTATCACAGGCCGCCACAACGATCAGCCCGTCCATGCTCTCGCCAAATGTTATGGTCTCGATGGAGTCGGCGATCACCTCACGGCTCACCAGGGACGCTTTCATGCCCTCTGTGCCCATCGAGATGCCGTCGCTGATCGTGATGGTCCCGAACATGAAGGGCACGGAGTCGGCGGCCCGAACGCCCTCCTTGACCTTGCGTGCCAGGCGGTCGAGATGGACGTTGCAGGGGGTCACGTCACTGGCGAGGTTGCCGATGGCGACGAAGGGCTTATTCATGTCATCGTCGTTCAGACCCACGGCCCTGAGCATTGATCGCGCCGGCGCGCGGTCCGGCCCGTCTGTGACAACGTGGCTTTTAAGTTTTAGCTGGTTCTTGGTATCAGTTGCCACTCTGGGTCCTCCGTGGGAATAGGTTGCTTAGATTGTTGTCTTACTGACATTGTCCATCACGGGTGGAACGCCCTCGACCATCTCCCTGGCCCTCTTCCTAAATCCAGGAAGGGGGAACAAAAAATTCTGAGGGACACCCTCAGACTCCCAGCAGAAGGGCTGCGCCCCACTGCACTCCCTCGTTTCCGGAACATGATGCAGGGAGGGCTAATTGTAGCAGACGCCTGACTCTTCCAGATACAGAGGGTGTTCGTTTCGCTCATGGCGAGTCGAATAGCGGGATTACCCTACGGCAAGCTCAGGGCGAACGGGCGAATTAGGGTGCTCAGAACAAGTGACTCCACTCGTGGTGAGCCTGTCGAACCACCGGACGGGTGGGCCCCTTCGACGGGCTCAGAGTGAGCGGTAAGAGGGTGGACAGATCATGTGCAGCAGGGATGACTACTAATCTGCCCGGCTATGCCTGTGTATCAGCTCGACCACCCATGGATCGATGTCTTGTACCAGTGGGTGATCGGCATCGTGGAGGGCTATTGCCAGGTGGGCATCGCGGATCAGCCTGTCCAATTGGTATTTGCCCTGCCACTCGCGTTGTAATTCATCGAAAAGCGCTTCTAGGGATTCCCGGTCAAATGCGCCCTTCGTCACGGCTCGACCTGGCCCACTTTGGAGTGACTCTTGTCGAGGGCCCCTTTAACCTCATTCGCAAAGCCGACGGCCTCGCCATCGAGCGGCGCACCCTCCTTGGCCATGCGCTCCTTGAATTTCTCGAAGAGCCAGTCCTCTTCCTTACCTCGAGGGATGTCGAAGAATTCTTTATCAAAGTGCGGTTTTTCTTTGGGGCCGAAGTATCCCTTGTCCTTTAGTGTGTAGCCCTCGAGGTTGTGTGTCTCTTTGCCAAGGACCTCGCCCGTAGCTATGTAGTACTCCATCACGGGCTGCATGCCGTAGCGCTGAACCGGGCAGGTCTTCATGCATATGGCGCACCCGTCGTAGCGACCCATAATGGGACGGCACCGCTTGTAGGAGACCTTGTTCTTCTTCGCGCCGCGCCACCAGACCTTGTCTTTGGCAAGGGCACTCGACGGGCAGCGGTTCACGCAAACCTGGCACTTCTCACAGAATTGGTTGATACCATAGTCAATCGGTTCATCGTGGGTTACGGGCGCGTCGGTAGTGATAACCATGAGACGGGCACGGGAACCGAAATGAGGCGACAAGAGTTGGCCGTTGGCTCCCAGTTGGCCCAGGCCAGCGCTTACGAATAGAGGGATGTAAGGGGCACTGGAATCGCTGTGACCGTGTATCTGGGCGTGGTAGCCGAGGGAGCGGATGTGGTCAGCGAGCTCCAGGCAGTACGCCTCCTCTATCTCATATGTACCGAAGTGGGCGTGCTCACTCTCCTCGCTCGGCAGCGTCTGGGTTGCGGCGTAGTCCTGCTCCAGGGCCAGGCATATCGCATGAGTGAACCTGACCCAGCGCTTGCGGCTGGTATACGTATAGCGGCGATCGTACCGAGTGAATCCAGTTTCGCCGAAACCAAGCTCTCTCGCTTTTATGCGGATTGATTCAGTGACGTCGATTCCTGGTTGCAGTTCTGAGGTCGGCTCTATGTCACCAGAGACCTCACCGGCCTCTGCCAACGGGCGCTCACGCTCTTCGTGACGACGACGCCACTCCGCGAATTCGGGCGTGTACACGGTCCACAGCCACTCACGATCGGCGGAATTTTCGATGAAGTGGGCTTCGATGGGATGCTCGCGACCGTAGTAGGAGAGGTCCTCTTCGCACACGGGATTCCCCGGCTCCGTAACCAGGTCCTCCGCGACGGGTATCTTCACGTCGGGGTCCCCGTGGGTCCGACCGGGCCGAGTCACGATATGGCTAACAGCTTTTGCCATTGGGCTGCATCCTTCCAGAGTGTTGCCAGAGCTGCCTGCGAATGTAAAGCGGAGTTTAGGGTCGCCAAAATGGGAAGTCAAGTTGCGGAGGGGGACTACAGCGACTATCTGGTCTTAGACGTCGGGATGGGATTCGAGTTTGCCGGTGGTCTCATCCAGAGCTCTCTTCGGTCTGCGCGCGAGTGATAGCTGCCACAACAGGAATACCAGGCCGCCGACAATGAGAACGCTGACGTAGGTGATCGTGCGGTCGATCAGAACGACCGATGCGGCGTCACTGCGCTCAAGGCCTAGAACGAGAAGGCTTATCAATCCCGGTTCCACCGCGCCGATGCCGCCGGGGGTCGGGACGGTACTCAGGATTGCGCCTCCCAGCGCCACAATGAGCACCAGTGGCAGGTCGATTTCCAGATTCAGTGCCTTGACGACGAAGTATAGCCTTCCCGCTTCCAGAAGCCACCCACCCACACCCAGCGCAAAGACCGCCGGTAGGTGTTGCAGGCTGCCTAGAGCGCCCTGCTGGAACCGACAGTATGCCTCTTCGAACCGGCCAGGCAGCAGCCGGGCAATACGGTGGCCGTATCCCTTCATTGCCAACAGAAGACCGGCGAGCACGGCGGCCATAGCTAGGGCGATGAGCGCGATGTAGTAGACCTCGGCAGATTCCCTGGTCGCCGAATACCAAACGACGGCCACGGCTACGAGCCCCAGCACGGTTACCATGTCGGTGACTCTCTCAGCCAGAACTGTCCCGAGGCTCAACGAGAAGTTGCCTCCGACTATGTTCGACAGTCCGTACGCTCTGTATGCGTCTCCGACGCGAAGCCACCCTATCGAGTTGACGAACCAGCCAATGACGATGAGTTGCGAGAATCTGAGGATTGACGGTAATTCGGACCCGGGTGTACTGTTGATCGCCGCATTTTTGGCGAGGATCCGCCACCTGAGGCCTCTGAATCCGAAGCTGAGGTAGTAGAGCGCGAGACCAACGAGGTAGAGTCGGAGGTCAATGCCGCGCACGTTCTCCCACGTACGGCCCCAGTCGAGGTCAGCTTGCGATGCCAGTAGGATAATGAAGGCGGCGGCTACCGCCAGAGATAGCAGAGTCGGCAGCGACAGGAGCCGCCGTCGGAGGGCGCTCGTGATGGAGCGGGTCTCGCCAATTGCGGTCATCTATTGCTTCCCAACAGGGTCTTGTAGGTAGCCGTCTGAATGTGCGTCGACCACCACGAACTGCGAGGCGCGGGCGTGAGCTGATGATTCGCCGGGGAGGGTGCGTGAAGAGACAGCATCGTGCGATTCATGAGGCTTTCACAAGGGTCTCTTGAAGGGGATGCCCGGTCGTCGCGGATAGTCCCTTGGGGTCGGGTGGAATTTTCGCAGCACGACCAGCGATCTCGGACCGTCTGATCCGGTGAAGTCTACCTCCCGAACCTCCGCAACTTCGACTCCCATCGTTTTGATCGCCTTGGAGGCGAGACGTATCTCGTCATGGGGAGTGTTGCCCTTCTGAGCTACAACTACTCCCTCAACCCGGCAGAACCCTGCCATCAGTTCCACAAGGACGTTTAGTTTTGCGACTGCGCGCGCCACAACTGTGTCAAAAGCCTCTCTCAGGTCAGGCTCACGGGCCAGGTTCTCTGCCCGTCCCGTCCGCACTTCCAGCCCCGGTAGTCCCAACTCAGCGACGACCTGCTCCAGGAATAGCGCCTTTTTCTGTGTGACCTCCAGAAGCGTCACTTTCAGGTCAGGGAAGACTATCTTTAGCGGCACCCCGGGTAGCCCCGCACCGCTACCAACGTCCAATAGAGTCGCATCTGAACGAAGAGTTTCCGGAGGCAGCGCGGTGATCACAGACAGCGAATCAAGGAAGTGACGTCCCACCACATGGTCCCATTCGATGATGCGTGTCAGGTTCATCATTTCGTTCCACTCGACCATTCTTTCGTGGTAGAGGCGGAACTGTCCCATCTGAATATCAGAGAGCTTGATGCCAAATTCGGCAGCGCCTTCGACTAGTCGCTCGTCCATATCTCTCCACTGGTTCGATGGTGGCCTGCAAACAAGAGTACCGCTTATGGCAGCTAGGGGTAAAGGGCAGCCACCCCCAAGAAGTCTCCGGTTGACACCGCGACCTAGCCTCGCTAGACTGCCTCCGACGACGAATATTCGGGGGGGGAGCTTGGGAAGCCAGGCTGAGAGGTTCCGACGACTCGGAACGACCCCGTGACCTGATCTGGGTAATGCCAGCGTAGGGACGAGGTTGGATGACGCTGGCCGCCCGGACCAAAGGGCGGTCTTTTTTGTGCTTGAGAATGTGCCCATTTAGGCTGAGCGAGCATAACGCGTGATTGAGACTGTGGGACACCAGGAGGAGACACCTTGATCGACAGTACAGTAGCAATCCTGATCACAGCTATAGTAGCAGCCGCGTTTGCGGCGGCCGGGGTAGCCTATGTCCGGAGAGGCAGTCTCAGCATCGAGGACTATCTGGTCGCCCGCGGCACCACGGACAGCACGGTGGCGACCGCCACTCTGGTGGCCTCCGTCATCGGGGCCTGGGTGCTGCTCAGTCCGGCCGAGGCAGGGACCTGGGCGGGTCTTGTGGCCCTCATCGGCTACGGGATCGGTCAGGCCGCGCCCCTGGTGGCGTTCATATTTGTCGGTCCGCGGATGCGCCGGCTAATGCCACAGGGCCACTCCCTCACCGAGTACGTGAAGCACAGATACGGCCCCGCCATGCACCTGTTCACCCTGGGTGTCATCGTCTTCTATATGTTCGTATTCTTGTCGGCCGAGCTTACGGGCATCGCCAAGGCCTTTGAGTTGCTGGCGGGTACCAACCTGTGGATAACGGCCCTCATCATCGGCCTCCTCACCGCGGGCTACACCGCATACGGCGGACTCCGAGCCTCCATATTCACCGACACGGTACAGTTCGTGATGATACTCCCCCTGCTGTTGATCGCCTTCCTGGCCGCCGTGTCCTACCTGGACGGCTTCGGGGATGCGCTGGCGCCAATCCGCGAGGATAGCTCCCACCTCCTGTCGCTGACGCATCGGCCGGGGGTCGAGTTCGGCATTACGCTGATCATTGCAATCCTAGCCGCCAACATGTTCCATCAGGGCTTCTGGCAGCGAGTCTACTCCAGTCGCAACGAGACCTCGCTTCGACGCGGATTTGCAATGTCAGGGGCCATAGTAGTGCCGGTGATCATCCTCATCGGCATGCTAGGCATCATGGCTGTCGGACGCGGGATCGGCCTCGCCGACTCACCGGTGGCGCTGTTTTGGCTGGTACGAGAGATAGCGCCTACCTGGGTGCTGGTGGCTGTACTGTTGCTGGCCCTGATGCTGGTGATGTCCAGCCTGGATACGCTGCTAAACGGTATTGCCAGTGCCGTGGTTACCGATCTATCGGGCTTCAGGGCAAACATCAATGCCGCGGGGCTCCTGCGGTTCTCCCGTGGGATAACAGTCGCGCTGATACTACCCGCGATTCTCATCGCCTCCCAGGGATATAGCGTCCTCTACCTGTTCCTAATCGCAGACATGGTATGTGCCGCCGCCGTGTTCCCCGTGTTCTGGGGGCTTTACTCCAAACGTTTTTCGGGCGGAGCGGCTGTCGCCAGTTCCATCGCTGGCCTGGTGGCGGGGATACTCTTTTTCCCCACGACCGAAGCTCCGTACCTGACAGGATGGATCAGGGACATCGACTGGGCTACCCAACTAGTGGTTAGCTTCGCCGCCGCCACCGGAGTCTCAGTGCTCATGGGCCTCGTACTCACGGCCCTGACGCGGACATCGTCACCCTTCGATTTCGCCCGGCTCAAAGACGAGGTGCGCTTGATCCCGGAGTAGGAGAGGTCTGCCGCAGAGTGCGCGGAGAGTACAGAGAGTACGGATCAATGATCTTCTCTCTTTGGTCTCCGCGGTGAAATCCCCTGGTACAATGTAACTGTTGCCTCACTACCTTAACCGGCGTTGCCACTATGCCACTGCTGACAGCTTCGGGCCTGACCGTGTCATTCGGCGAGCTGGAGATATTCTCCGATGTATCGCTGGAGGTGCCTGAACGCGCCCGAATTGGAATGGTAGGTCCCAACGGGGGCGGCAAAACCTCGCTGCTCAGGGTATTGGTCGAAGAGACGGAGCCCCAGGGCGGCAACGTGCATCGCTCCGGCGGCCTTCGGATCGGCTACGTGCCTCAGACAACGGGCGCGCTTTCCGGCGGCACCATCACCGACGAGATCATGTTGGCCTTTTCCGGCCTGATCGACCTCGAAGACTCCCTGGCAAACAGCGCCACGGACGTGGAGCGAGCAACCGACGAACAGAGGCGTGGCGTGGAGCGGCGGTATGCCCAGTTGCTGGAACGCTACGAGGCCCTTGGCGGGTACGATTACCACTCTCGCCTGGAGCGGGTCGCGGATGGTATCGGCCTGGACGAAAAGACCCTCAAACTCCAAGCCGCTTCCGCTTCAGGCGGAGAGCTAACACGCGCGGCTTTGGCGCGAGCGTTGCTCGCAGAACCCGACCTGCTGGTACTCGACGAACCCACGAACTATCTCGACTTCAAGGGTATCGCCTGGCTCGAGGATTACCTGGAGAAGTCCCGGCGCGCGTTCGTCGTCGTTTCTCACGACCGCTATTTCCTCGACCGAGTGGCAGGCCAGCTCTGGGAGCTGGAACGCGGCCGGTTAAGAACGTATCGCGGCAACTACACGTTTTATCGCACACAGCGAGCGGAGCGTGCGGAGCGGCAGGTCAAGGAGCACGATCGGCAGCAGGAGTTCATCGCCAAAGAACAGTACTTTATCGACCGATTCAAGGCCGGCCAGAGATCACGACAGGCCAAGGACCGGGAAAAGAAGCTGGCGAGGCTGGAGCTTATCGAGGCGCCAGATACACGGGAGCCAGGGATGCGGGTGGCCTCCGTCAGGGCCAAGCGGACACCCCGGGTAGTCGTGAACATGCGAGATCTCAAGGTCGGGTTTGTCGAGGACGGACGGGAGAATGAGCTGCTGTCCATCACCAAGATGCAACTCGTCCGAGAATCACGAACAGCGGTCATCGGCAGCAACGGCGCGGGCAAGTCTACACTCGTCAAAACAATCCTGGGCGAGGTATCGCCGCTGGCCGGCTCGGTGAACATCGGGGCCGGGGTCGAGGTGGGCTACCATCGGCAGGGAGCTGAAGACCTGCCCTCGTCAGGGACGGTGATAGAGGCGATGCTTCAGATACGAAACATCCCGCCCGCCGACGAGCGAAACTACCTGGCGAGGTTCCTATTTCAGGGCGACGACGTGTTCAAGGACATGTCAGCGCTGAGCGGCGGAGAGCGGACCCGGCTGGCGATAGCTCGGCTACTGACCAGGTCGCCCAGCCTGCTGGTGCTGGACGAGCCTACTACCCACCTGGACATCCCCAGCAGGGAGGCCCTGGAGGAGGTGCTGTCGGAGTACGACGGCACGCTGCTATTCGTGTCTCACGACAGGCGGCTAATATCGCTACTTGCCGAGCAGCTCATCATCGTCGAGGACGGTGGGGCCCGTCTATTTGAGGGTAGTTTCGATGAGTGGGCTTCCGATGGGGAAACTACCCCTGAAAAGATCGCGCCTATCGCCCAACTGCAGCCAACAAAACGGCGGGTAGGCTCGACAAGGAACAAGCACAAGGTTGCACGCCGGCGCGAGGTCGCGAAGGGCCTCGACCAGGAGAAGGTCATATCCGACCTGGAGGAGCGCCTCGCGAAGTTGGAAGCGGATCTGCAGACAGCCTCCGAGAGCCAGGCCGTGGACGAGGTAGCCCGCCTGGGCAAGGAGCACGACACCACCCGCGACGACCTGGAACGCGCCTGGGGCGAGTGGGGTGGATAGTAATAGGTGACCATCAAGCTTGGGGGTTAAGCGACGATGAAGACGATTCTTCGCTTGCTCGCATTGGTAGCCGGAGTGTATGTAGGCTTCCGATTCCCCGATATCGATCAGCGCACCGATCTTCTGGTGCATCGCTCGATCATCACGCACGGACTGCTCGCGCCCCTACTGTTATACGCAGTGCTAGGTTCACGGCGGAGTCCAGCCCCCGCTCGGCTATTCGTAGCAGGCGCCGCGCTGGCCGTGGCGGTCCACCTAAGCTATGACCTGTTCCCCAGGGTGTGGTGGCGTCACGCGCTGATCCACTTGCCGCCGTATGGCTGGACACCACCCATCGTATCCTGGGTATGGATCGCGCTCAGCATCGTCGTGTGCTTCTCCATCGCTCTCAAGACCGCGCAGGGCTGGAAGGGAACTGCAATGATATTCATCTGCAGTGCTGCGATGTTCAGCTATTCGATACCAACAGAACATTCGCCGTGGAGGCCACTCGCAGCGGCGATTGTGGGCATTGCTATCGCGATCGTACTAGCAGCCAGGCGAACGAATCGAGTCGGGTTTTAGACGTGACGGGTCCTTAACCACCGAAAATGCGTAGC
>JASLXL010000246.1 GCA_030740335.1 SAR202 cluster bacterium
ATTAGCTGGCTTAGTCACACTAATACCTTCACTGGCACTAGGGGCAGAAGACTGCACGACATCAACAGGACTGGCTGGTGGTGATTATTGTGGTTCGTTCCCCTGATTGGATGGATAGTTCTGATTGTGTGGGCCATCGAACGAGGTGATGAGGGGCCAAACAAATACGGCCCTGACCCACGTCAGGTCACCTCACAACAGCCTTAATAGCACCCTCGCTATTCATAGATAGAAGTCATCGGTCAATCTGATGTGTTCCAATAGGAAGTTAGAGCGGTTGGTTGCCTAGAATTATCTAACGAAACCGCTATATTGCTAGTTATGGGCAGAGGAAAATAGCTCAGTGGTAGAGCGGTCGGCTCAAACTGATTGATCGGTAGGTTCGAACCCTGTCGGGCCTACCATCACATACTTATCTAACTATAAGTTTATTTCCTCTGACCCTCCAAAAAATGGCACGCCCCAGCCCTGCTGCTTGGCTCATCCAGGGAAACAACAGCCACATCGCCCCTTGACCCCCTGGCCTATACTGCCCCTCACCATCGAGATGGGAGTTGCTCAGTAACGTTGGGAAAGAGGGAGTGAGTGTCGGACAGTGCGACCGCCCAGCCGGTGGCTGTCGAGATCCGGTGCATTTCGTAGTGACTGTGGGAGATTAGCTCAATGTTAGGCTTCATCATACGACGTACGCTCCTCGCGTTTTTTACCGCCTGGGCTATATCCATCATCGCATTTGTTGTCATCCAGGCGCCTCCCGGTGACTACATAGACGTGTATGTGAACAGTCTCATCGATACCAGAATAGAAATGCCAGGTGACGAATTATTAAAAAAAACTCTGCGCCAGCAGTATGGCGCGGACCAGCCCATGTTAGTACAGTACGGCAAGTGGGCTTGGAATATGCTTCATGGGGATTTTGGGACATCTCTACATCATAACCAACCCGCTCGGGATGTCATCATGGAGAGACTCCTAATGACCGTAATTCTGGCTGCCTCGACAGCGGTGTTCGCCTGGAGCCTATCCATCCCAATCGGTATATACTCGGCGGTCCGACAGCATAGTGTAGCGGACTACACTGTGACATTCGTCGGATTCTTGGGGCTGGCGGTTCCCGACTTCCTGCTCGCGCTCTGGTTACTTTGGATCACTTTCGTATATTTCCCTGACCACAGCATCGGTGGACTCTTCTCGCCTGAGTATATAGAGTCGTCGTGGAGCTTCAACCGAGTCGTCGATTTGCTGTCACACCTGTGGATAGCGGTGATCGTGGTGGGGACGGCGGGCACCGCAGGTCTCATCAAGGTCATGAGGGCGAATCTGTTAGACGAGTTGCACAAGCCTTACGTTGTAACCGCCCGTGCGAAGGGCATGGGCGAGTGGAAGTTGATTTTGAAGTACCCGGTTCGGCTTGTGCTCAATCCGTTGGTGAGCACGCTGGGCTACCTGCTGCCGGCTTTGATGTCGGGCAGCATAATTGTCTCGGTGGTGCTGAGCCTGCCTACTGAAGGGCCCGTGTTGCTGATTGCCGCTCAGAGTGAGGACTTGTTTCTAGCCGCTACGATCGTGCTATTACTAGGCATTCTGACCGTTATCGGGACCCTTATTTCTGACATCCTATTGGGCATACTGGATCCGCGAATAAGGGTGTCGTAAGGGCAGGCGTAGGGTCTCCCAGGCTGCGATCCCTTCTGGCGGACACGAGCAGTAATCGAATCGTATCGAGAAAGGTATTGCCGTGAGGAGTCTTGCCTTGGTAAGTGAGGCGGGCTAATGGCCTCGTCGTAGTCTTTTAATGCACGCTCGTACTGACTGAGGTTGTTGTACGCTCAGCAGATATGTTGCCGGTGTCGTAGGGCTGATGAAGGTCTGCGTGAATCTAGCTGACCCTCCAAAGGTACCCCAACTCCCCAAGGTGGGTGATACGCTCATCCGCCAGCTTGCCAGTGGCGTTTCGTGGCATTCACGAAGCTAGGTCCGGCCCCCGATATAGGGTTCAAGTGCCTCACGGAATCTCACGCAAATCCTGCTGACCCTATCAGATGTGACATTAGTGCCGGTTCCGCCAGTTTCTTACGCCCAGCGCCTATCCGGTTCAACTGCCTGACGGCAGCTTCTGAGCACGCTCGTCGGTGCCTCTGCGATTCCTCTTGAACGGTAGATATGAGTTGCCGGGCTACGCAGAGGAGCCATGGCCATCCTGTTGTGGCAGGAATCCTTGCTGGGTGAGAAATGTGATCACAGTCTCATTAACGTGCATCGGTGGCCCTCCGGAGTGACCGGGAATCTCCATGGGGGTGATCAGAAACCTCTCACCAACCCCCATGGTCTCGTATGCCCTGGCCAACATCTTGGACAGTCGGTCGTTGTGGTGCTGGCCGATGCGTTCGTCGGCATATCCAAGCTGCACCTGCACCGGACGCGGCGGGAGTCGGTTGATAACACCGTACAGGTCATGCTTGTTGATCAGAGGATGATCGTCCATCCCGCGAAACTCCTTTAGCCATGGCCACCAGATCACAGGCCCTATGACGACCGCTGCATCGACTCTCGGATTCCTCGCGGTCCCGTACAGTACGCCAAAGCCGTGGCGTGAGCTTCCCATGAACACGATCTTGCCCGGCTTGCCGAGTCCACGATCGATCACGTAGTCGATGACGCTATCCACGCGCTGCTGCCACAGATCGAAGCCGTCAACACCCGCCTTCAGGCCATCGGACAGCTCTGTCATACTATCGAAGAATCGCCCATGCATTAGGAGAATCTTTGCGCCCGCTGCAGAGAGCAGGTCGAGCCAGTGCGTCATGACATTGGGTTTTTCCAGGACATCGATGGGATTTTCGACCGCGTGTATCGCCTGGGTGGGAATTATGCAGAGCGGGCCATCTATGGCCTCGCTGTCACAGCCGAAGTTGCAGGTAATGGTCTGACCGCCGGAATCGATGGTAGTTAGCGTCCAGAATCCCGGGAGGTACTGTTTGGAAACGCCTGATCCATGCAGACTCATGTTGTTCTATACCTGAACCGTATTTGCGACAGAGTGAGTTAGAAGTACGGAGAGATCAGTCTACTAGGCCGGCGACACACCAAATCCTGCGTAGGCCCCCCGCGCTGCCACCACCCGCGCTCGTCGACGATACCACTGTCATTCGGTCGGGGCAAGATGATAGTCACACTTGCAAGACGCGGTAAAGTCGACCTTTCCCACGCCGTCCTTTTGAACCAAGGCGCGCGTCGAGTTCTTAACGTCTGGGAGCAGACAACTCGCCAAATAAAGACTGGTCCCAATCCACCCATTGGCGGATGCCACTGGCCTGCACGAAACGCGTGTACGCCTCGACAGCGGTATCTGGCTGAGACACCTGTGCCGGAAAGGCGGGGCCTGTATCCATTCCCAGCGCGCTAAGAATCATGCGAGCCACAGGCCCTTCTCCCATGCCGCTTGCTGGCGATCCATCTGAGCCGACCTCCCTGGCTGCGGGATCGAACTCAAGCCGGAGCTCCATCTTGTCGCACTCGTCGAATCGACCCTGGCTGACCAGTTCCCATTTCTTCAAAGCGAGCCTAGGGGCCACGTTGCCCAGAAAGTCGGTGAAACCCTTCGATCCGACTCGGGCGCCGTGAGTAAATATCCGGTTGTTGTCGAAGAAGTTGAGGCGATCGCCCAGCAAACGAATCATGCGCAAATAGTGTCGGTAGTCGGAAGTGGACCACTTGATCCCCACCATGTTCTCAAGGGTGGCAAATCGCTCTAGAAGACGCTGAGAAAACTCGAAGCCAGGGCTTGGCATGGCCCAGGGGGTGCTGTAAGCGACAATCCCAATATCCGCGGCGTCGTTCACGTATCTGTAGTGGTCAAAAACCTCCTGCTCATTGGGCAACAGGTAGTGTGGTGGCGCCATTTGAACACAGTCTATTCCAGCGTCTGCGGCGTACCGCGCCTTGGAGGCGGCCCTCCTAGCGCTGAGTTCAAATATACCCACTCCAGTGGCTACCTTGCCGCGAGCTTCCCCCGCCAGCAGATCCACCAAGGTGCGCCATTCGTCGTCGTCCAAGAAATAGCCCTCGCCCATGCCGCCGGCGATGAGCAGAACACCGGATCCCTCCTTGAAACCATGGTCTATGAGCCAGCGCAAGTGCACTCTCTGCCGGTCGAGCAGCAGATTATGGTCTTCGTCATTGATAGTCGGTATGGAGAGGAGAACACCCTGGATTCGGTCTTTAGAAGAACTGGCCATCTGTGACTCCTAGATATTGTCATATTGTCGGTGAAAGACTATTGTATTCGAAATTCTTATAATTGGTTGACCTAGTGCGGAAGGAAACGCCCTGCCTTTTGCCTCCTGAGCTATACTGCCCTCAGAGGCAGGCTCATGCGGGGTGGTGTGTGAACCCCGCGGGCTAGGAGTCCCATTGGGGACTAGGAACAAGTGTGGGATATTGAGATGCATCTCAAATATACATCGCTATTCCTATTGTCCGCGACGCTGGTGTTGCTGCTGGTAGCTTGTGGTGGGGGAAGTCAAATTGCCGATACCCCGACCCCTGAGGCCAAAGTGGTGACTACAGTGGAAGTTGAGCCATCCCCCACGGAGGAACCTCCGAAGCCAGAACCAACAAAACCATCCACTCCTACTGAGGTACCGCCAACTGTTATTCTTACGACAGTGCCGCCTACTGCGACTCTGACTCCTACTCCAACACCGACGCAAACGCAACCATCCAGTGGCCTTGCCTTCTCACTAGAAATCAGTGAGATAACGACTGACCTACCTAAATATGACCGGGACGATTGGAAGCACTGGATAGACGAGGATAAGGACTGTCAGAATACCAGGCACGAAGTACTAATTGAGGAATCTTTGAAGGCAGTGACCTTCAAAAGTGACAAACAATGCCAGGTAGCCACTGGGGAGTGGCTGGCTCCGTTCACAGGTGACACCGTGACCGACGGCACCAAGCTTGACGTTGACCACATGGTTCCCCTCAAGAACGCGCATGATTCAGGTGGCTGGGCGTGGGACAAGGACAAGAAGGCGGCCTATGCCAACGAAATGGGATATGCCGACCATCTTATCGCCGTGACGGCATCTGCCAACAGAAAGAAGGGTGCAAGAGGCCCTGAAGAATGGAAACCGGCCAATCAAGGCTACTGGTGTGATTACGCTATTGACTGGGTGCAGATAAAGGTCGAGTGGGAATTGAGCGCAACGAAAGCTGAGTGGGCAGCTCTACAGAAGATGCTCAAGACTTGTGACGATAACACTTCCATCACAGCGATCCCATCCAAAGTTGAGTCACCACCGCCAGTGACGCTAGTTACGCCATCCGTTGCAGCTACGTCCGGTTCTGAAGATATACAAATCACGACCATGGACTGTAAGGGTAAGCCCGAGATAGTGGTTATTGAGAACACTGGCAATTCTTCTCAGAACCTGACTGGCTGGAAGGTCGAGGACGACGGTCCCAAATATACATTCAACTTTCCTTCAGGTTTCTCTTTGGAACCAGGATCTTCAGTAGAATTGATTTCCGGAGAGTCCGGAGACGATACCGACAAGACCATCTTCTGGAACAACCGCATCAGGCCACATAGCTCGCTGGGCTACAGACCGCCGGCACCGCAGGTCGTTCTGGCTGCCGACATGGTCCCTGCCCTTGTAGGACTAACATAACGAGTGGTACAAAGATGGGGGGGCAGGTCAGTATAGCCTAGGAGGGGAAGAAGAGGCACCGAGGCTTAGGCGTGGCTGGTAGTAGCTAGGGCTACGGGGCTAGCAGGTGAATAGCGAGGATGCTATTAAGGCTTATAAGGCTGTTGTGAAGTAGTTAGAGGGGATTATATGTTAATTGTTAGCAACCAGCGGAAGTGGGACACATTGGGACCCGAGAGATTAGAGGTTGGTCGTTGATGACCTGCTCCGGTGTATGTTTCTTCCTTGGCATTTCTCCCCCTTTCTCCGGCCCAGGTTGCTAACATTACACCACACCTGGACCAGTTTTCGGGGGGGGCAGGTCAGGTCATTCCCTCTTCTGTTCTGCGCCTCCAGTTCTGCGGTTG
>JASLXL010000247.1 GCA_030740335.1 SAR202 cluster bacterium
CCGCAAGGTCGAGATTTGGAAGCTACGGCCCGTCAACCAAGGATTCCTAGAAGCGCGGGAGGACCGTACCTGGGCACCTGACATCGACTGAATGCATCAATCACCTTAAGCTACGCTGCGGCGCTGAGACTAGGCCTACAGACCATTACCTCACCACAGCCCTATAAGGTTAATAGCATCCTCTCTATCCACCTGCTAGTCCTCCAGCCCTAGCTACTACCAGCCCCACCTCAGCCCTCTCCCATTGCCCTCTAGGCTATACTGCCCCCAGAGACAGGGTTATGCAGGGTGGGATAGAGCCTAACGGCTAGGAGTCCCATGGGGGGTTAGGCACAACTGAGGGGCAAATAGATACCTCCTCACCTACCCCACAACAGCCCTTGGCTCGGACGGTGAGGGACTAGATCAAGGACAATGATTGGGTAACTCGACAAGCAGTGATCCGCATAACGAACCCCGCGCCCGGGCCGATTGGCTATACCCTATTTGTGAACGGAGCTTCACCCGACGAGATTCACTTAAACCTGGATCAGGGCATAGACGTGATCCGGAGTGTCCGCGTTAGGCACTCCCGTATCTCAGATTTTAGCGTGACGCCATTCTGTGAGCGCGATATCGGAAGGTGATGCAATCGCACTTGCAAAAACTGTCTGCTTCCAATCGGCCCGATTCGTCCCAACCTCTTGCACGCTAGGGGAGAACCATGGGCAACCTGACAGAATCCGCCAACGTAATCTCCATTCTTTATGGCCTGGTTGGCGCATTCACTCTTTTTCGTCTCGTACAACAGCGTCGCTCCCTCTTCGACCGGATCGTCACCGGAGAGGACATGCACCTGGTGTGGATGATCTCGTTTTTTCTTCTAACCCCATTGGGGGTGCTAGTTCATGAGGCGGGACACTATTTTACAGCCGAGTATTACGGGGCAACCAACGTCGAATTGAACCATCGTGGCTATTGGGGATTCGTGACTTACTACGGTACATTTGATTCATCCACCCAACTCATAATCACTGGAGCTGGACCTTTTGTTGGAGTAGTTCTTGGCTTCGTGTGTCTTGTGGGCGCAATTGTGCTCCCCATCCGAATGATATTGCGGCACCTGCTGGCTTGTTTTGGCGTTCTACAAGCCTTTCATCACCTCGTAGGATATCCACTGTTAGACCTTCTCTCCGGATTCGAGGGTGATTTCAGCACCATCTATAGTCTGCTTTCGATCCGTGATGCGATTGTTGTGGGCATAGTTCATCTTGTATTGATCGCCTTGCTCCGCCTCTCGTGGCAATCTCCTCGTACGCGGAATCTCCTCAGGTGGTGAGACGGCAACAAGGACTAGTAGATTGGGACGCGTACCTCTCCACGCTCCTCACAAACTCCGAGGCAAAATGAAAGGGGCACCTTGCCAGGCGCTCCATCGAACGATCGCAACCCATCAATGATTGCCAGGGAGTAACGCAATCGCCAGCCAATAAACATTTATTAGGTAAAACCAGAACCAGGCCCTCCCTAGGCTATACTGCCCCCAGAGGCAGGGTGATGCGGGGTGGAACATCCATGGGCCTGCCATCGAATCTCTGAACTGAACACTCACTGTCCTCCACACACTCGCTCGACTGACAACTTGGTGTATGGCCTTAATCGCGATTAGCAAGACGGCTCCCAAGAGTTGTGACCGTTCCGGAAGGGGTGTAGAGTGCAATTGAAGAAAGAGTGCTATTTACATAAATGTTCTTGCTTTTTCTACCATGAAGAGGCATAAGTGCACTGACCAAGAGAAGTCATTTCGTAGTTTACTAAGGAAGTTGACATGGGGAAAACGTCCGAGGGCCGCACACTGTCCTTGTATCTGAATGTGGGACATCGAGAGCCCATGAAGAAGGTCCAGAGTGCCACTTTCGTAGCCGGCACGGGACACAACCCGGACCCGGAATGGACCTACAGCGCCTCTGCTATGTCCCAGAGTGCCACTTTAGAGGCCGGCATGGGCATCGAGGGAGACCGCCACTTCACCGACAGAGAACAACGCCAATACTATAGCGTCTTACTAATGGACCAGGAGACTCTTCAGGAGCTGGGTCTGGAACCGGGTATCATCAAAGAGAATATAACGTCGACGGGCATCGACGTGGCGTCCTTGGAGCCGGGACAGCAAGTCGCCCTTGGTGACGAGGTTGTAATACAGATATCGAAGCCCTGTGCCCCATGTTCACGTATGGACGAGATACGTCCGGGGCTCCAGGACGAGTTGGATGGGCGACGTGGCATGCTGGCATCGGTAGTTACCGGCGGCACCGTGAATGTTGGGGATCCCATCCGAGTTTGCTAGCAATGTGATGGAAGGGAGAGATTTGTGTGACCATCTTTAGAGGTAATAAGGGGCCACACAACTAAGGCCCAAACCCACGTCAACCTGCCTCACAACAGCCTTATAAGCCTTAATAGTATCCTCGCTATTCACCTGCTCGCCCCATTAGCCTCGGCTAGCCCCCTATATCCCCTCTCCGTTGCCCTCCGCTATACTGCCCCCAGAGGCGATGTCATGCGGGGTGGTGGATGAGATATAAGCTGCTCACGGAGAGAGTTCTATGGCTAACACAGGTATAGCGTTGTTTCTAATAGGCCTTGGGATATTAATAGTTTACGGGGTGTATTCTATATTGTGGGCAATATACAGCGAGGGTGACGTACCTTTGATTTTAAAGGTAGTAACCCCTGTGATAGTAGGGGGTGTGACATTGTTGCTGATTGGGGTCATACGTGACCGGTTGCGTGACAAAGGACGGGAGAAGTTTGAGGAGGTGGAATCTTGATTTTGTCAACTACAGATACAGTTGCAGGTCGTCCAACAGTCAAAGTTTTGGGTGTGGTCAGTGGAAGCACGGTGCGGGCTCGTAACATTGGTAGAGATATAACTGCATTGTTCAGAAACGTTGTTGGTGGGGAAGTCTCTGAGTACACGTCACTCTTAGCTCAGTCCCGTGAGGAAGCGTTACAACGTATGAAAGACGTTGCTGTTGGTAAGGGTGCCAATGCCATAGTTGGCATGCGGTTCATGACCTCCATGGTGGCACAGGGCTCTGCTGAAATATTGGCATACGGTACGGCGGTAGTTGTAGAGGGCAGCAATGGTGAGTAGGGGCAGGGGATAGATATATCCCCACCTACCTCACAACAGCCTTATAAGCCTTAATAGCATCCTAGCTGTTTATCTAACCGCCCGATAGCTTCCTCTAGGTGATTAGCCGTCGCAGATAGAATCTAACGGCTAGGAGTCCTATGGGAGTTAGATGCGGCGTGGTGGAACAAGAGTAGGCAATCGGTGGTTGCGGTTGTCCCCCGATCTCCCATCGGCTAAACACGCTAGGCTATGTGGTGTGGCCGCCTATGTTGCGTCTTCCCCCGAATCCAGAGCTATAAGGATTTCGTCAGAACTTGGGCTCACCTTGAATGAAGCCAGGTACTGGTTGAAGGGTGCTGACAAGAATGCTCGGACCAAGGCGAAATTCCTACACGGGGTTGATCTAGAATCCCTGACCTGATTCGACATCACGCTCAATGCGGATCGAATCTCCGCTGAAACTGCCGCATGATGGTTGCCTGATACGAGCGAGGTGATCGGGGCCTGTGGACATGTAGTGTTATTGACAGCGTTCGCGAGTGTCCATAACATCGTCAAGGTCCATCTTGAGAGACTAAGGTCCGCAATAGAAAATTCGAAGAGAGGTGAGATGCTGTTTGACATTCTGATAGAAAAGGGAACGGTCGTCGATGGGACCGGCGAGGCGCGTTTCCAGGCGGACGTTGGGATCTCGGCCGGCAAGATTGAGGCAGTCGGCGCGCTGGCCGGGGCGGAGGCCGCTAGGCGCATAGACGCGGCAGGCCACGTCGTTGCGCCGGGATTCATCGATATGCACTCCCACTCGGACATCACACTTTTGGACGATCCCGGCGGCGAGAGCAAAGCATATCAGGGCGTAACAACAGAGGTCGTGGGGAATTGCAGCTTCTCACCGTACCCAACCGGAGAACTCTCGGGTGCGGAGATGAAAAAGAACATCGACCTGGGATTTGGTCAATCGGCCGTCGAATGGGACTGGCGCGATCTCGACGGATGGGCGAATACGCTCGAGGCAAATGGTGTCAGCCTCAATATCGCTCCGCAGGTCGGCCACTCGGCGCTTCGCGTCGTCGCAGGGGTGCTCGATGACAGGCCACCGACGTCCGACGAGCTGAGCTACATGCAGCGGCTGGCCGCCGAAGCCGTGGAACAGGGGGCGTTCAGTCTCTCCACCGGTCTCACCTTGACCCCCAGCAGCTACGCCAAGACGGAGGAGATCGTTGCCCTATGCAAGGCCATCGCCCCATATGAGAACGCCTTTTACGTGTCACATGCACGTGTCTGGGCAGGCAACCACGTCGGGGCGGTTGAGGAGTGCGTTGAGATCGGGAGACGGGCGGGGATTCCAGCACAGTACTCACACATGGCGATCATTGATAGTCGCGTCTTTGGCCACGGTGAAGAGTTGACTTCCGTGATCGATCGGGCGCGGGACGAAGGCGTCGATGTTGCATACGACATGTACCCGTACACCGCATCGGGTAGCCACCTGCACCAAATGACGCCCGCCTGGCTGCAGGAAGGCGGCGTGGCCGCGATGGTTGCCCGGCTAAGGGACCCGGCAATCCGCAGGCGGGCCGTCGAGGAGACTGCCAGAGGCTGGTTCCAAGGGCTTCCGTGGGTCTGGGATAGCATGGTCATCTCCTATGTGAGGCAGGGGACCGACACGAGCGTTATCGGCAGGAATATTCAACAGATCGCCGACGAACGTGATGAGGAGCCGGTTGAGACATTCCTGGCCCTGATCGACGAGAGTGAAGGGGCCGTCGGGTGCGTCGCGCGTACCCGAGTTGAAGGCGATGTCCGATACTTCCTCGGTCATTCGCAGGCGATGATAGGCTCCGACGGCAACGCCATCTCCCCCGACGGTGTCTACGGAGCGGACAGGCCTCACCCTCGCTTCTATGGCACCTACCCACGTATCCTGGGCCGGTACGTCCGGGAGCAGCCTGCCGTTCTGACGCTGGAGGACGCTGTTTGGAAGATGACCGGCTTCCCGGCCCAGAGATTGGGCCTTTGCGACCGGGGCGTAATCGCCGAGGGCAACGCGGCCGACATGGTCGTCTTCAACCCTGAGACGGTTATCGATATCGCCACCTTCGAGGACCCGCACCAGTACCCCGAGGGTATCCCCCACGTGCTCGTAGCGGGCGTCCCGATAGTACTGGACGGCCGGCACACCGGCGAGCGCCCGGGGCGTGTCCTGCGGCGCGGTGAATAGCATTCGCGCTAGTGGAATCGAGCCAAGCATATTTGGTGGAGCGGTCCAGTGCACGATCAGGAAGAATATCAGGGAATATGCTGCCGACGCCGTATGCTGGTTTGTGTAGAGACAGGGTTAAAATTTGCCCTTTGGTTTCGCCGTGGACGTACAAGAAGTTCCCCAACAGCATATCTGGTGTCGCACTATGGGGACTTCCCTGACTCATCTTCGTTTCCCCCAAAGACTTTCCCGCAATTGCCACCCTTGTTCCCAATCCTCCCTCTGATCGACATAGCTGGCTTTGGCCGATGTGTCGCGCCACCGGTCATATTGGAGCACCCCCATCCAAGCGACCGCGACCACACAGATGGTGCTGGGGGGTTTACAGTCTCACAGTGTCGCTAGTTGTACTGTTACACAGGATCAGGCCTTGCCAGATCTGATAATCTAACTGGCGTCCAATGGTAGAGTGAGGACCTAGCTAGATTGGTTGACGACTTGTTATGACCTTGGACATATACGGGCACCTACTCCCTGGCTGGCAGAGGGAGGCAGCAGAGGTGTTCGCCAAGACAATGAGCCAAGGGAATTGAACTCGATGTCGGCAAAATGAAAGGGGCACCTTGCCAGGCGCCCCATTTTAGCTACGACTCTACAGGTATTATGTCAGTTGGTGCCGAAGGAGGGATTTGAACCCACACACCCGTAAGGGTACTACGTCCTGAACGTAGCGCGTCTGCCGTTCCGCCACTTCGGCACTTTTGCAAGAAACAGATTTGGACCCGAGGCGATCCCTTACAGAGGCGCCACCATGATAGTCATGGTGGGCAGTCGAGGACTCGAACCTCGGACCTCTCGCGTGTGAGGCGAGCGCTCTAACCACTGAGCTAACCGCCCGTGCTCCCGAGTCTTTTAAGGTGCCTCCGCCCTCGAAAGAGCGGTCCAGTCAGTTGCCGGAATGGCAACGACAGGGTTCGAACCTGTGACCTAGCGCTTATGAAGCGCCCGCTCTAACCACTGAGCTACGTTGCCGCCTCAGATAACACCAATCATGATATATGATGCCGTCAAAGGGTGTCAATTTGCCCAGACACCCCTGGCACTCCTCTCCGGGAAGCCGCCGAGAGCCTGACAGAGGCATGTTTACCGAGCGTCGTGCGGCATCGAAATGCGCTCGATTGACAATGTAGTACACTTGTCGAATCCGTACTCGCTCTGCCTATAGTAGACTGACACCATGACCACCCTTCCCAACAACGAGGCCCTTAGGGCCTCCGCCGCAAAACACCTCTGGATGGCCAACCGTGATTGGGCCCAGATGGCCGAAGAAGGTGGCCCACTAATCGTCGTCAAATCGGACGGCATCAGGGTCACCGACTCCGAGGGCAAATCCTGGATCGACGTGAACGGCGGCTACATGTCGATCAACGCTGGGCACGGCCGGACCGAGATCGCCGACGCTGCCTTCGAGCAGATGAGAAAGCTCGCCTTCATGCCGCCCGGTACGACCACCGAGTCGACCGTGATGCTGGCAGCGAAGCTGGCGGCAATAACCCCCGATGACCTGACCCGCGTGTTCCCTGTCTCGGGCGGGTCAGAGGCCAACGAAACCGCCCTGAAGATCGCCCGGTCCTATCACGAACGGAGAGGCGAGCCGGGCAGGTTCAAGGTCATCAGCCGCAAGGGTTCGTACCACGGCGCAACAGGCGGGGTCCAGTGGCTGGGCAACAACGCCCTACGAGAGGCCTCAGTGCCGACCCAGACCGGGCTGATACACGCGCCTCAACCCGACCCCTACCGCTGTGAATTGGGCGGTCAGACGGCCACCGAGTGCGCAGTCCTGTGTGCCGAGGCCGTCGAACAGCTCATCATCGACAACGACCCCGCCACCGTGTCGGCGGTCATCGCAGAGCCCGTCAACTCCCGAGGCTGCATCATACCCGGCGACGACTACTGGCCGATGCTCAGGGACATCTGCGACCGGCACGGGGTCCTCCTAGTCGCCGATGAGGTGATCACCGGTTTCGGCCGGACCGGCAAGATGTTCGCCATCGAGCACTCAGGAGTCGTTCCCGATATCCTCACCGTCGCCAAGGGCATCATCAGCAGCTACCTACCTTTCGGCGCCACGATCACGACAGACGAAGTCGCCGACGTGTTCGTGGGTCCGGGCAACCAGCTGCGACACGTATTTACAGCCACCGGCCATCCAGTCTGCTCCGCCGCAGCACTCAAAAACATCGAGATAATCGAGCGCGAGGGGCTCGTCGACAACTCGGCTACCATGGGTGCCTACTTCAAGGAGCAACTGGAAGGGTTGATTGTCGACCACATGTCTGTCGGCTATGCCCGAGGCATCGGTCTGCTCTTAGGAGTCGAGTTGGTCAGCGACCGCAAGACCAGAAAGCCTTTCCCAGAAGAATTGGACGTCGCAAACAGGTTGACCGAGAAGTTCAAGGGTCACGGCCTCTTGCTGGGCGCGAGTAACAGCACGATGAACATCGGACCGCCGCTCTCGGTCACGAAAGCCGAGATCGACGAGATAATGCACGGCATTGACCTCTCACTGTGGGAGTTGGAGGGCGAGCTCGGGATAGGTGGAAAAGCCTGAGGGAGAATCAACAGCGATGACAACCCAGCACCGGCAGCTGCCATCGAGACTTGCAATATTCATCGACGGCAGCAATTTGTACCACAGCCTGGAGGAGAATTGCGGACGGTTCGACGTGGACTTCCGCGCCTTCGCCCAGAAGCTTGCGAGAGACCGGACTCTTCTCCGGGTCTACTACTACAACGTTCTTCGCGACCAGAATCGGAACCCCCAGGCCTACCAGGATCAGCAAAAATTCCTGACTGCCCTGGACAACACTCCCTACCTCGAGGTGCGGCTCGGCAGGTCGAAGATGCGGGGCGACACAGCGGTAGAAAAGGGCGTGGACATCATGATCTCCACTGACATGCTGAGGCTGGCCTGGGACGACCGCTACGACGTCGCAACACTGGTGAGCGGTGATGGCGACTTTGCATACACTGTCCAGGCGGTGAAGGACACGGGCAAGCAGGTCATCGTCGCGGCGTTTACATCCAACCTGTCGCCAGAGCTTTCCTCCGTTGCCGACGACCGCGAGGTATTCACCCCCGACTACTTCACCGACATCTGGTCCAGGCGCCGTCAGAACTCACAAGACGGAGCCTCCCAGCAAGCCGAAGAGCAGACGCAAGGGGCCGGCAGCGGGAAACGTGGCTGGCGCTTCGGTCGACGACGCAACGACGATTAGGTGCTACGCACGCTTAGTCGGGCGGGGCCGGTGATTACCAAGGGCTTGTCCCATCTGCCAGGCGCCCGACAGTATCTCCTTGAATCTCGCCCACTTGACGTACTCCACCCCGTACCCATCCAGGCACGGGCAACGCCGCCAGCATGGCTGGCGTATAATATAGATCGTAGCTAAGTCTGTTATTCGTGGAGGCCGAGTGAGCGCCGCTGTCAAATTGGGGGTGATATTTCCCCAGACCGAGATAGGTACAGACCCCATCGCAATCCGGGACTATGCGCAGGCAGCAGAGTCTATCGGCTTCGACTATCTTCTGGCATTCGACCACGTCCTTGGAGCGAACGCGGGCAGCCGACTGGGCTGGGGCGGCTCATACAGTCACACCGACTCCTTTCATGAACCCTTCGTCCTGTTCGGCTACCTGGCAGCTGTTACCCGGACGATCGGCCTCACAACCGGCATACTAATCTTGCCGCAAAGGCAGACGACGCTCGTGGCCAAGCAAGCCGCGGAGGTCGACGTACTGTCTGGCGGGCGTCTCCGTCTCGGCATCGGCACCGGCTGGAACGCGATGGAGTACGAAGGCCTCGGCGAAGACTTCAGTAACCGCGGCCTGCGTTCCGAAGAGCAGATTGAGGTAATGAGATCTCTATGGACCAACGACCTGGTTACCCTCAATAATCGCTGGCACAAGATCACAGACGCGGGAATCAACCCTCGGCCGGTTCAACAGCCGATTCCGATATGGTTCGGCGGATCCGATGACCGAGTACTCAGGCGCGTTGCCCGGATAGGTGATGGTTGGATAAGCAATATGTCCCGGGCAGACGGCCGTGCCTCGGACACAATCAGCCGTATTCGCGAATACGGCATCAAAGAGGGACGCGATCTGGACGATATCGGTATCGAGACATGGGTCTCTGCCAGTCGTGGCGACCCGGACGACTGGGCGAACGACGTCAGAGAATGGACCGGTCTTGGTGCCACCCACATATCCATCAATACCATGGGCGCGGGACTCACTAGCGTCGAACAGCACATCTCCGCAATACGTACATTCGCTGAAGTGGTCGGGAAAACATAGGACGATGCCTACACACAACAAGATCGCTGCTATTGGCCTGGTACTCGAAAATCTCGCGCCCCACTAGGCAATAAGCGAAATGGAAGAAATCGACCTGCGACAAACACCATTACATGAAAAGCACCTGGAACTGGGAGCCAAGATGGCACCCTTCGGCGGGTGGGATATGCCCATCCAATACGAGAGCATTCTCGCGGAGGCCAAGGCAGTCCGGAGCGACGCAGGCATGTTCGACGTCTCGCACATGGGACGCATCGAATTCACCGGGCCAAGAGCCGCTGAATTCCTGAACAAGATCCTCAGCTCAGACGTGCCAAAGCTCAGGATCGGCCGGGCGCGTTACGGAGTGATCTGCAACCCACAGGGTGGGATCATCGACGATGCCATCGTCTACAGATTGGACGAGGAACGCTACCTGCTGGTACCCAACGCAGGCAACGCCGACGAGGTCATCGACTGGCTCAAGAAGTGGTCGCCCAACAGCGGCGTGACCATGAGCGTCATAACAGACTACCTCGCCATGGTCGCCGTGCAGGGTCCTCGCTCCGTGGAAATGCTCGACTCATTAACAACGCATGAGCTTTCTAAGGTGAGGCCATTCCGTATAGTAGACGCTCCCCTGCTGGGGACGGATGCGCTCCTCGCCCGCACAGGGTACACCGGCGAGGACGGCTTCGAAGTCATGCTGCCGTCGGCTTCTGCAGTCACTCTTTGGGATGCCCTTACCAAGCGAGGCGCGACGCCCTGCGGCCTCGGCTCCCGAGACGTCCTCAGGCTCGAAGCCGGCCTGCCCCTGCACGGCAACGACATCGACGCCACCACCAACCCCTACGAGGCCGGCCTTGACCGGTTCGTGGACCCCTACCGTGATGACTACGTCGCCGGCGATGCCCTGCAACAGATCCGGGACGCGGGCCCCGAGCGCTCCCTGGTGGGCTTTGTCATGCGAGGCAGGGGCATTGCCCGACAGGGGCACCACATCATGAACGGCCCCGACCACATAGGCGAAGTGACCAGTGGCAGTGTCTCCCCGACTCTTGACATGAACATAGGCATGGGCTATGTTCCAATCAGCCTTTCGGACGGGGGCACACGGCTACAAATCGACGTGCGAGGGCGCTTGATCGAGGCCGAAATAGTGCCCCTCCCGTTCTACTCACGGAGAAAGAGCGAATGAACGTTCCCGATAACCTCAGGTACTACAAAGAGCACGACTGGGTACGCCTCGAAGCCGACGGCATGGCAGTGGTGGGCATCACCGAGTTCGCTGCTGAGAGCCTGGGCGATATCGTCTTCATCGAGTTGCCCGAGCCCGGCACGGAGATCAATCAGTTCAACAAACTCGGCGAAATAGAGTCGGTCAAAGCAGTCTCCGATCTGTACACACCGATCGGCGGCCGCGTGGTTGAGAGCAACCAGGAAGTCACCGATGCTCCGGAAACAGTGAACGACAGCCCATACGAAGCCGGCTGGCTCGTCAAGATCGAACCGAGCGACGCGGGTGAGATGGGCAATCTGATGAGCGCTGCCGAATACGAAGCGCTCCTGGCGGCGGAGGGCTAAGCCCTCCACATGGAATCAACCGAGTTCACATCCCCGTACAGCCCCAACACCGGCGCAGACCGCCGGGCCATGCTCGACTCCATAGGGGTCGACTCCGTAGTCGAGCTGTTCGAGGACATCCCGGCTCACCTCCGCAATCCCTCCCTCGACCTCCCCGCTCCGCTGTCCGAGTTCGAGCTAAGACGCGACGTTGAGGCAATGGCCGCGGAAAACGCGACACCGGGCGACTACGCCTGCTTCCTTGGAGCGGGGTCGTATCGCCACTTCGTGCCCGCGATCGTCCGGCAACTTGCAGGTCGCAGCGAATTCATGACGGCGTACACGCCCTACCAGCCAGAGGTGGCCCAGGGCACTCTTCAGGCCCACTACGAGTTCCAGTCGATGGTCTGTCAGCTAACCGGTATGGATGTGGCAAACGCAGGCATGTACGACGGGTCAACCTCACTAGCCGAGGCCGCGCTGATGGCGGCACGGACCACAAAGCGTAGTCGAATCGCCGTATTGAACACGGTATCTCCGGCCCTCCGGCGCGTTATCGAGACCTACACTCAGGCCCCTGGCCTCGACATCTACAGCGTGTCACCGGACAGACTCGACCTGTCAGGTGACACGGCCTGCCTGATTGTCCAGCAACCAGGATTCCTCGGACAAATGGAGGACGTGGAAGCGCTTTCGAAGCAAGCTCACGCAAGTGGAGCCCTCCTGGTGGTCTCTGCTGACCCGATGTCGCTGGGCATGTTTAAGCCTCCCGCAGAATACGACGCGGACATCGTCGTTGGCGAGGGCCAGACACTGGGCATCCCGCCGACCTATGGTGGACCCTACGTCGGCCTCTTCGCCTGCAAGCAGAAGTACATCCGTCAGATGCCCGGACGTATCGTCGGCAAGACCGTCGACACGCAGGGTCGAGAGGGTTACGTCCTCACACTGCAAACCCGTGAGCAGCACATCAGGCGCGAGCGCGCGACGTCCAATATCTGCACCTCCGTCGGGCTAATTGCGCTCATGTCCACCGTGTATGTGGCCGCCCAAGGCCGACGCGGACTGCGGCACGTAGCTGAGTTGTGCTACCACAAGGCACACTACGCCGCCTCACTGATCGAAAAAATTCCGGGCTACTCGTTGCCACTGCAAAACACCTTCTTCCGCGAGTTCGTGGTGCAATGCCCGATTGAACCTGCCGAGATCAACCGGCGGCTATTTGAACGCAAGATCATCGGCGGCCTCGACGTCAGCGACCAGATACCCAACGGGATGCTGTTCTGCTGCACCGAGGTAAACACCCGCGAGGAGATCGAGAATCTGGCGGGGGCACTATCGGACATCGGGGGCGCGAAGTGACCGACACAAACGACCACCGGCGTCTACTTTTGATGGAGCGCAGCGTTTCGGGCCGTGTAGGGTCCAGCTTCACTCCATTGGACGTCCCAGTCCAGGCACCACCACCCTCTGGAATGCTCAGGAGCGATCTGGACATGCCTGAAGTGAGCGAGTCTGAGATCGTCCGCTACTTCTCGCAGATAAGCCAGTTCAACTTCTCCATCGATCACAATTTCTACCCGCTAGGGAGTTGTACGATGAAGTACAACCCCAAGGTAAACGACGAGATGGCGAGCCTGCCGGGGATGTCGGAGATCCATCCGAACCAGCCCGAGGAGACGGTTCAGGGGGCACTCAAGCTCGTCCACCGGCTCCAGAACTACATGGCCGAGATCACAGGTCTATCTGGCACGAGCCTGGCCCCCATGGCTGGCGCCGAAGGCGAGCTGGCCGGCATGCTGATGACCAGGGCGTATCACCTCGATCGCCGCGACACCAACCGCACCCAGGTATTGATCCCAGACAGCGCCCATGGCACGAATCCCGCCTCGGCATCCATGGCGGGATTCGACGTGATCACGCTGCCTTCCAACTCCAGCGGCAACACTGACATGGACGCCCTGAGAGCAGCAGTGGGCGAGAACCTCGCCGGCTTCATGCTCACCCAGCCGAGCACGCTGGGTCTGTTCGACACCAATATCCTGGAAGTGATACGCGTCGTCCGGGACGCCGGCGGCATCGTCTACGGCGATGGCGCGAACCTGAATGCACTGCTCGGTCAGGTCAAACCCGGCGACCTGGGATTCGACGTCGTCCACTCTAACCTCCACAAGACATTCACACAGCCACACGGCGGTGGCGGCCCTGGCGCCGGCGCGGTGATGGTAGGGCCAAGACTGCTTCCATTCCTGCCTGATCCGGTTGTCGAGCACCTGGTAGACAGTAAAGGCGTTGAGAGCTACACGCTCGCAAAGCCGCCCAAGTCCATTGGCAAAATGGGGGCATTCCACGGTAACTTCGGCGCACTTGTCCGCGCCTATTCGTATATTCGGTCCCTGGGCAAGGAAGGCGTTGCGGCAATCAGTGAAGACGCGGTGATCAACGCCAACTACATCCAGAGCCAATTGAAAGACGACTACGATCTGCCCTACGACCGGACCTGCATGCACGAGGTCGTACTGTCCGCAAAGAGCCTTAAGCGCCAACACGGTGTCGATGCCCTAGACGTCGCCAAACGCCTGATCGACTATGGCATCCACCCCCCAACGATGTACTTCCCGCTAGTCGTTGAAGAGGCGCTGATGATCGAACCGACCGAGACCGAATCGAGGGAGACGCTGGACCACTTCATCGGAGTGATGAAGACCATTGCCCGAGAGGCACAAGAAAACCCGGAGTTGCTACATGGCGCGCCCCATGACACGCCAAACACCCGTCTCGATGAGGCCCGCGCAGCGCGCAAGCCCGACCTCCGTTGGCGTCCGTCCACCGAGTAATTTGGCGTAGAGACTCCCTCATCCTAGCCTTCTCCCACCAGGGGAATAGGAACAGGGCCTCCTCTCCCTGGAGGGATAGGACTGAGGTGAGGCTGAGTCAGACGCAACCAAGGAGCCCACAACATGATTGAGGTAGGCCAGCCCGCCCCCAACTTCACTCTCACCGATCACAATCGGCAGTTGGTTTCGCTCGAACAGTACAGGGACATTCAAAACGTCGTTCTATCGTTCTTCGTTTTTGCTTTCACAGACAACTGAACCAGCCAAATCTCCGAATTTCGAGATTACAACTTGGAATTCGCGAGAAAGGACACCCAGGTACTGGGCGTAAGTTGTGATTCACGAGCAACGCTGGCGGCCTACAACCTATCGCTGGGGCCTTCCGACTCCTATCCAATCAGGCTCCTGAGTGATTTCCACCCCCATGGCGCCATTACCAGGAGTTACGGGCTGTTCAACGAAGAGAACGGCGCCCCAGTCAGATCCGTCGTAATCATCAACAAGAAAGGCATCGTACAGTTTGCTCAACGTTATACTAGTGTGAGGCAGCCCGGACCCACCGGCCAAGGGGAGACCGAATCAGACCTGAGCGTCGCATCAATACTCACGGAGATCGACCGTACATGTTATTAGTCCAGACCCAGATTTACCTACAGGAAGCCCTGGACGAATGAACCAGCAAACCCCCTCCAGACACATATTCCAACAAGACGACCATGCCCTTGTATTCGACCGAAAGGGCCGTCGCTATATGTTCAAGTTGGAGGTAGGAAAGAGCTTTCACACCCATCTCGGCAACTTCGACCACGACGACCTGATTGGCCAGCCGGAGGGGATACGCGTGCAGACCAACCGTGCACACGCGATACTGGCATTCAAGCCGACGATGGCGGACTTTACGAGGCTGATGCCGCGAATCGCCACGGTTGTCTACCCGAAGGACCTGGCCGCGATTATTACCCTGGGCGACATTTTTCCAGGTGCAAGGGTCGTTGAGGCGGGTTCCGGCTCCGGCGCCGTCACAATTGCGCTCCTGCGAGCAGTGGGACCCGAGGGCAAGGTTTTCTCCTACGACCTGCGCCGAGATATGATTGAGAGGGCTAAAACCAACGTCGCTGCGGCCATGCCTGAACACCCGCAACTTGACCTGAAGCAGGGTGACATTGGAGAGAAGATTGCGGAATCGGACGTCGATCGCGTGGTGCTCGATCTACCGGAGCCCTGGCAAGTCCTATCGACCTCCCACGAGGCGCTGGTCCCGGGGGGCATCCTCCTGAGCTTTTTGCCAACGATCCTTCAGGTCCACGACCTAGTGATGGCCCTGAAAACCGCAGGCACGTTCGACGTCATAGAGACGGTGGAGATCCTGGCGCGTCCGTGGTCCGTCGGCGGGCGCAGCGTCCGTCCGGCACAGCGGATGGTGGGTCACACCGGATTCATAGTCACAGCACGCAAGTGCGATCCATTACACGCGCCAGAAACCAATGAGACGCCCGAGGAGCCCGACGACGCTGACGAGTAGGATGGGGAAATGGCCGCGTACACTCAAGTCCCGTTTTCGGTGTCGGTTCTCAGGGTACAAGAAAGCTCCGCTTCCGGGGATCCGATCAGGAATTCTCTCGGCACTCAGCCAGGGTGTGCAGAGGGGCGGCGACCCGTCGCCTGTCCTTAGCCGGCCGAAGGGCCTGGAGCTTGAGGGTGTCCCTCAGATCATCTATCTATTTTCTCCGTTTTTCTTCACGACAACATCCTAGACCGTGACGACACAGCCAGAGACAACACATCAAGAGGAGGAATCAATGACAGACGCAAAGTTCAAGGTAGCAATAATTGGGACAGGCCGGATGGGCGGGCTTATGGAGGACGAGAACCCCTACACCAACCAGTATTCCAAGCCCTACAGCCACTTCGTGTGCTACGGAGCGATCGAAGAGACCGAGGTCGTGGCAGTAGCCAACCGAGGCGCACCTCGCCTGGAGAGGTTCTCAAAGCGCTTCGGCATCACCAACACGTACCTGGATTACGAAGAGATGATCCTCAAGGAGAAGCCGGACATTGTTAGCGTGACAACGCCATCCTATGCCCGGGCCGAGCCCATAATCTTCGCGGCTGAGAACGGGGTCCGGGGCATCTACGCCGAGAAGGGTTTGTGCGCCTCCCTTGAAGAGGCAGATCGCATTACCAAAGCCGTAACGGACAACAATGTGGCCTTCAACTGGGGCGCTTCCCGGCGCCACCACAGCGCCTGGAGACAGCTTGCGGCCGCCATCGCAAAAGGCGACATCGGCGAGCCCAAGTTTGCCGTCTCGTACACGCTGACCGACCTCATCAAGCACCACCCTCATACCCTGGACACGGTCTCGCTGCTACTTGGCGACCCCGTTGCGACGTGGGTCCAGGGCTCGCTGGTCCAAAAGGGCAGCGCACTGGACGGCCAGATCAATCGGATGGGGCCCAGAGACGGTGAGACCTACGAACGTACCGGCCCCTTGCCCAACCCGGACTACGACGCCAAGGGACACCGATTCGTGCCGCCTCCCGGCCAGGAGATCGCCGACCCGATGGTGGGCTTCTACCGTGTGGGTTACGACAACGGCGCAGAAGGCGTGTTCGTTCCTGTCGGTGGACGCTGGAGCATCGACGTGCAAGGCACGGATGGCTCCGTCCACGGGTGGGAGCAGCAGGGAAGCTTCAGTGTCCGGAGCTGGTCTGGAAGGGGCGGCGAGATCAAAGAGCGGATCATCACTCCAGAAGGCGAAAGTCCGACGGTCAACACCATCCGGAACATCGTCCGAGAGTTAGAAACGGGTGAACGAACCTACGGAAACATAGAGGTAACAATGCAGGTCGTGGAGCCAGAGTTCGGCATCGCCCACTCCAGCCTAGAGGGCGGCTCCCGCGTCTCACTGCCAGTCACGGACCGAAGTCTCTACATCCCGGGAGGCTAAGTCGGTCCTCTCCCCGAGGGGAAGTATTAGGGTGGGGCTAGGCCTTCGCCTGGCAAATGGGCGAGAAGCTGTAGCCACCATCTCCCTCTTCCCCTCAGGGGGAAGAGGGCTACTGCCCGTTGAGCGCCGCCAGTAGACGGCGTGCCACAAGATCCTCTTCGCCTTCTTGCAGCGCCACCGGGGCGACCCACAGCTCACGCGGCTCAGGGCCCACTCCAACGTAGATAGGCGGCTCGTCCACAAGCATGGCCGCCTGCACCTCTTCGACGCTTCGGCCCTCCCAATCTTCGTCCAGAACGACCAGCGCCGTGGGTGAGCCAGGTCCCTCGTAGACGATCCCCTCGTGGACTCTGGCCTCAAGCCCTGGTACGTGTTTCACGTGATCAACAATGTGCGCCGATTTCGACCGCCATTCGGCCCACTCTGTCTCGTGATCAGCATCGACGAACAGCTCAAGAGCGCATATAAGCCCAACGATCTCTTCTTTGCATACCTTCATCGGTCGGCCAATGCCGGCACGGGCCTTGTTGAACGAGAACGCATTCTCCCAGGCCGCCTCCATCAGGTCGCCTCGACCAACAAGCATTCCGGTAGACTGCGGTCCGCGAACCCCCTTGCCGCCGCTGAAAGCTACCAAATCCACTCCCATCGATACGAACTTAGTCAGGTTGCCCACGGGAGGCAGCTCCGCGGCAGCGTCAAGCACCACAGGAACTCCTCTGGCATGAGCGACCTCGATCACCTCCTCCAACGAGAGACCCCAATAGCGCATGACCCAGACGTACGCCACCGCAGCTGTGTTGTCGCCGATGGCCGCCTCAAGTTCCGCTCGGGTTGCACCACCCTCGGCCCCGATCTCCACCAGTGTCGCGCCGGCGTGCTGGTATGACGAGTCGTAGTGGTTTCGCTGAGATTGCTGAATCACAATTTCGTTCTTCATACTCGTCGTATCCGGCAGGCTCGCTATCTTCGACTCGTCGGTGCCGGTCATACACGCTGCCGCCTGGAGCACCTGCGCCGCGGCACAGCCGGACGTCACCATGCCTCGGTCCGCGCCGGTGATCCTAGCAACGTACTCGCCTGCCTTCACGTTGAGATCTCCAAGATCCAGAAAACGTCCTGCAGACTCGGCCATCGCGTCCACTACCTCCGGGGGCATAATGCTACCGCCCAATATGGTCCGCCAATGGTGACCATTAACGAGATCCTTAACCCCAAGCCGACCCAACACACTTCCCCTGTCGCTCTGATATGTCATTCTTCGAAGTTCCTCCTAGATCCAAATAGTAGAGTTATTTCGGATCTGAGTTCACCGCAGGTATCTAGCTATCGGGCCGTGGTTGGATGTCCTTGTTCATCGCCCACTCCGGATAAAGATTATGGACCCTTGCGCCCTTATACGGCAGACCAAGCGCCTGGGGAGGCAGATTCATGATTCCTTCGGTGCCGTGTAGCGAGCTAAAGACGTAGCGCAGCCCAGACGCTCGCAGTGTTCGGGCCGACGGCACGTTAAAGCCTGCCGTCGAAGCCATGGCAATGTGTTCGTTGTCCAGGATCCACTCGACTCCCGCGCTAACGATGGCTCGACCCAGGCCCCCACCCCGGGCATCGGCAAGCACATCCATGCCCACCTCCCAGACATCTCCTCCATGGTCCCACACGGTGGCCAGCCCAACCATCCGGTCCGCTTCGTATACCGCAAACCCGGCCAACGAGTTGGCCTGGCAGTGCCAGAACACACTGTAGTCAATCCCGGCCAGATCCGGCGGGGTCAGCTCTACCACGCGATCGTCCTTTGATGGCCGAGGGCTGTCCTTGTCCGAGAACAGATACCAGGATGGGCCCCAAACACCCACGCCATCTGGAAGCGTGACCCTCGACAGCTCATAGGCGCCGAATGTCGAATACAGGAGGTCTGGCGGCAGGTCATTGACGATAGTCTGGACCCCGTCCACCCACTGCGGACGCAGAGCTATAACCGACTTCCCTCCCGCCATAATGGCCCTCAAGGGCGCCTGCGGCTCGTCGACTTCCCAAGCGATCACTCCTGTGGCGCCTTCGATCGCCGCCGACCACGGAACGCTCAGGTGCTCCTCTATCCAGGGCTCCACGGCGGAGAGTAATCGCATGTCGGTCAAGGCAGCATCTCCGATCAGAACTACGCGTTCCCGCGTCGTCTGCGGTAAAATATGGGGCGGTCAGATAGGGAGTCTAGCCCCGCTGTTCCGGACTGTCAACAGCACGTTCATGATAGAATTCCGAACGTCCGTGCCACCTGGCAAGAACCAGATTGGAGCTTCCCTGCATGGAACGAATTCTAGTAACCGGTGCTTCCGGGCAGATCGGATCAGAACTTGTCCCGGCCCTCAGAGACCGGTTCGGCGTCGACAACGTCATCGCGGCACGGTACGAGAATCCGGCGCCCCCACAGCTTATTGCCGGGCCTAATCCCTTTGTGGACGTCACCGACTACGAACAGGTAGACGCGGCAATCAGGGAGCACAACGTGGACACGGTATACCACCTAAGCTCGATCCTGTCGGCTCTGGCCGAGCAAGACAGGAAGCAGGCCTATGCCGTCAACTTCAGCGGGGTCCACCACGTCCTCGAGGCAGCCCTTGCCAACGGCGTTCACCAGGTGATCGTACCCAGCTCCATCGCGGCCTTCGGCCCGGAGACACCAGCACACAATACGCCGAACGACACTGTGCAAAAACCCAACACCAGCTACGGCATCTCCAAGGTTTTCATCGAGCTGATGGGGAACTACTACACGACGAAGCTCGGACTGGATGTAAGGGGAGTTAGGTTGCCGGGGATCATCAGCTGGAAGGTAGAACCGACTGCCGGAACAACCGACTACGCCGTGGCCATCTTCTACGGCGCGATCCGCGAAGGTCGGTACACCAGCTTCCTAGGCCCAGACACCCGCCTGCCCATGATGTACATGCCGGACGCCGTGTCGTCGCTGATAGACGTGGCGACAGCCGATTTCGACCGGCTAAAGCACCATGTCGACTACAACGTGGCCGCCATGAGCTTTACGCCAGCCGAGCTGGCTGCGGCGATCAAACAGAGGATACCCGGCTTCGAGATGCAGTACGACGTGGATCCGCTACGGCAGTCCATCGCCGATTCATGGCCCAACAAGCTGGACGACACCGTCGCGCGGCAGGAGTGGGACTGGTCGCCCCTCTACGACATGGACGCGATGGTCGACAACATGCTGGAGAATCTGCGCCGCAAGCTTGCCTAGCCTACAGAGACAGTCTTGGGAGCGCGCGGAGTGCCTTGAGGCCCGTCCGGAAATTCCGTTGCGAACAATTCTGAAGCCGGCCTACCGCGTCTGATCTCCTCTCCCTTTGAGGGAGAGGATTGAGGTGAGGGTGCCCTCTGTCCCCCGAGGGACCTTGGTACAAACCAGTCCCATCCAACTACCGCTCACCCAACTAGGACACTGGCCCACAGGATTACGGCACAGGCGAGAACAACTACAGTTTACGCCCTTACTCGTAGCGCAATGCCTCCGCTGGATATATCTTAGATGCCTGTCTGGCCGGAAGGAATGTCGTGAAGAGTGAGAACACGTATGTCACCACCAATATGGTCCCGATCCAGAGCCACGGAATCGTAAACGTGATCGCCTCTATGCCTGCTTCGCGCCGAATGTCAGACACTGCGTTATATGATAGTACGAGCCCAAGGACCAACCCGATCCCACAACCTAGCATGGACACGAAGGACGTCTCCATGAGGAAGCTTAGCTGCACCATACGACGTTTGTAGCCAATGGCCCTCAGAACCCCGATCTGTTGACGGCGTTCCACCACCGCCCGTGTGCTCACTACACCCAGCGCCGCGACTCCGACGAGCAGGCCCAGCGCCATGAACCCAGTGAACAGACGGAAGAAAGCCTTTCCAGCAGCGGACTCGTCATCTAGCACCTCTTGGTAGACCTCTGTCTCCATCCCAAACTCCAGCATGCCGGCCTCCAGTGCCCGGGAGACACTTTTTGCATCCGCACCATCCGCGATCTTGAATCTATAGTTGGTCACCGGCACCTCGATCGGCAACAAATCGTCGAAAATAGATTTTGCCCCTACCATCCGCTCTGCATTCCGGTGCAACTTGTCGAAGACGCCGATCACCGTTACAGGGATGATCTCCCCTGTGCGCGGTTCCCTCATCTCCAGACCCACAGGCTCCATCTTGTCGGACTCGTAGTAGAGCGCGCCAAACAACAAGTCCTTGGCCTCTTCCTTAGTGGGCTCTAGGGTGCTCACCACCCAGCCCCCGACAATGACCAGGCTTGGATCCTCTCGCATCGCCAGAATCACATCCTCTGCCGTCGGGCCGTATCCTTCCGCCACAAGCTTCATCTCAAAATCGCTCGCCTCCAGAAAGGCGTCGTCAGCCATGATCGCTCGCCTGTCGTGCCAGATGTCGTCCTCTCCGTCAACGGCCCGAAGTTGCATCACCAATGAAGCGTAGCCGCCAATCGCGTCGAGGTCCTCGGGACTAACGTCCTCCAAGCTCAGAACGATCTGAGCTATGTCGTCTATTGGAGTCGCTGCATTGACCTCTCCCGAGACGTCGAACCCTGCATAGACCTTGCGAGGCTCTTCGAACTGGGTCGAGAATGTCTCGCTCAACACGGACATGACAATCAGCGTGAATATAACAAGCGCGAACATGGCTAGGGTCAGGCCGGTTCGGAACTTGGCGGCCATCGGGTACGCCACGGCCGTCACCAGCACCGGACGTAACCTTCCCGTCTTTCCAGCCACAAGTTCCAGCCCTTTCAGCAAAAGGTCGGCGTTGTACATGATGGTCCAGACCGCAGCTCCCACCATGGCGACGCCCGAGAAGAACATGATGTCGAACTCTCGTTCGAGATCATCGGCGACTCGCTCAAAGACGGTGGATGGCAGTACCCAGAACGCCAGCATCAGCAATCCTGTAGCGGTCGAAGCCAATCGGTCCGCCATGGCATCAGACAACGCCGTACGCCGTAGCCACGACCGCCCCATGAGACCAAGCCCTAGCAGGGAAATCGTCACGCCTCCACCGAAATAGGAAAATCTCCCCCACGATGTGATCGCGAAGTAGGTGATAGTCACGCCGGCCAACAAAGTGAGCCAGCCATGGACCAAATAGGGCTGCGCAAACCGCACCACACCAACTATCGCCGCGATCGGCCACACCGGGACCGCGACTATCGCCAAGAGCCCGTCGCGCACCGCCCTACCCGGCCTTCGGCGCGCAAGTCTCACAACACCCCTAACGAGGAGGTACAGCGGGAGGACCAGCGACCGACCCAGAGCCGGTAGCCGCGCCCGAAGCGAAGCTGCTTCCTTAGTAATGATCGCTTCTGGAAGGCCTCTTATGGCGACTACGATGTTGAGAAGACTGACCCGATACGCGGAGACCGCGACCGTTGCGAAGACGATCATCATTCCAAGACAGTAGGTCACAACGACACTACGGGGCTCGAAGTGGATGGAAAGTTGGAACGAATCGTCGAAGGACGAAAATATCTCATTCAGCACGGTGATCATCGCTGCGCTGACCAGAAGTCCCAGGCCAACACCGATTGCGGCTGCCAAAACCGCGTACGCCGTCCCCTCGAACAGGAACATCAACACCAGGTGGCGCCTTCGAGCGCCCACCGCTCGAGCCATCCCCATTTCGTTTTTGCGCGCCGCCGCCAGCATCACAAAGATCAAAAAGATGAGTAGGATGCCCACGGTGATCGAGAATGAACTGAACAGGATGAAGATCGACGTAACCTCGGTCCCGGCCTGATCAGCCGCCTTCAGCATATTTTGCTTAACGGTGATCAC
>JASLXL010000248.1 GCA_030740335.1 SAR202 cluster bacterium
GTAATCTTAGTGATGAATCTAAGGAAGGGATGGGAGACAAAGTTAGCACACTCCAAGAATTCGACATTGAAGTGAGGAAGGAACTACTCAACGAGCAAGCCAGAAGATTGGGTGGTGTAGGTTCGTTCAAGGAATTAGCCAGTTCTGTTAAAGGTGAGCTTACTAAAGAACAACTGCAAGAATTAGGTTGGGATGAATCCCGTGATTCGGATTCTCTCCAATTTGGGTCCGGCGGGGCAGCAGCCCAGGCAGACATTGAAGAGGGTGCGGAGAATCGCGCTAAGTCAGCATTTTCAAAGCTTAAGTTGGTAGCTGATTAGGCTGAATGTTAGCAACTGCCAACCACGCACTGAAGGTCCGGTTTAACTATAGATAGCGTTGGTACCCTGCTCGGACTCCAACTGGGGAGTCGGTTTAGGAATTGTACAACGCCTGTTTTGGCCTGTATCGGCCCGTCCTGAGAATACCTTTCCGTACCATGCCACAGGGGTTGATAGTGTTAGGTTGTCACAACCTGTATAGGCCAGTCCCTGGTAGTTCCCTAACCTCTAAAGAGAACAATACTTTCCTAGGTGGCAGGCTCATGCGTGGTCGTGGAGTCTGTTAGCGTACCCGTTAAATCTAACCACCGGGGCGTTAGGGTATGGAGTTTCTCCAACGACAGACGACTCTCAATACCTCCGGTCCATCATCCCCACCGGGACCTCGATCACAGTGGTCGCATTTGTGGCAATGGCCTCCCGTAGAGCGTCCTCGAGCGCGTCGGCCCCGTTGGCATGAACACCGATGGCACCGTAAGATTGGGCCAGTACGACAAAATCAGGGTTGTGGAGACGTGTGCCTATTACGTGCCCGTCGAACTCTGTCTGCTGGGCTCTGAGCACGTTGCCGTAGGCGTTGTCGTTGAAAACGATCACGATAACGTTGATTCCGTATTGTACGGCCGTTGCAAGCTCCTGTGAGTTGTAGAGGAAACCACCGTCCCCCGACACTGCTACCACCGCTCTATCGGGTGCGGCGATCTTCGCGCCCAACGCCATCGGAAAGGCGTGGCCGAGAGTGCTATGTGCGGCGACCAGGTAGGTGCGAGGCCCGTATGCGGGATAGTAATGGCGACTATAGTAGCCCAGTTGTGTCATGCCCTGGACCAGGACCCCGTCATCAGGCACGGCCGACCGAATGGCGCGGATGAATGAGGCCTGAGGCTCGAGCTGCTCGTCCGATCCAAGCCTCCCGGCCCTGATTGAATCCAACTCGGCGACGTCAGGCTCACGTGGCGGAGTTGCCGTGACAACCTGACTATGCAGCGACTCCAGGCAGGCTGAGGGATCGCCGACTATCTCCACTGTGACGGCCGCGTCATCCGACTCCTCGACGTCGATGGTCACAATGGTCTTGTCCGTCAGAAATCCTTCGATAGCCCCTGCAGGTCTGACAACTAGGTACGCGTCTCGGCTGTTCATCCAATGCCCCAGCGGTCCGTATTGCAGGTTCGATATGCCCAAGGAGAGGGGGTGTCTGTCTGAAAGGGAGCCTTTGCTCTCGGGGGATGTCAGGACAGGCACTTGGAGGTGTTCTGCCAGCCGCCTGAGAGCATCCGATGCATTCGAGTCGAGGGCGCCCGCGACCAAGATGGCAGGCCTTTTGGCGCGGGCCAGCGCGGCGGCGCCGTCCTGAATGCTCTCCGGGCTGGGTTCTGCCACTGGAGGCGGAGCGGGCTCCCTTAGCTCAACGTCGGCCTCGGTCGCAAGTACCCGGTGAGGGACCTCGAGGTAAATCGGGCCCGGCCTTCCATTCTTGATTTGTCCGAACGCCTCGTGGACCACGCCCGGAACGTCCTCTGCCTTTTCGACCTTCGCGGCCCACTTTGTTATCCCTCGCACGAATGCGAGGTCGTCGTCCACAGAACGGTCGGCATGGCCCTCGCCAGACACCACCACCATGGGCGAGCCTTGAGAGTAGGCCCCGGTGATACCGGACATCGAGTTGTACATACCTGGCCCAGGTACGACCAGGATGGCGGCGGGCTTGCCGCTGAGCCTGGCGTATCCGTCGGCCATGTAGGAGGTCGCCTGCTCATGCCGAGTCGCGATGTACTGTATCTGCGATTCCTCGTAGAGCCCATCGACCGCCTCATACTGGCCAGCACCCGGTACCCCAAAGACTACCTTGATACCTTCCCTGGCGAGGGATCTTGCCAGGGCCTGGCCTCCTGTGATTACTGGCACGATGCAATCCTCCAAAGCGTGGTCTGATAGGTCGGTCTCATACCAAAGGAAACCGGGCCGTAGTTTATCAACGACCGAGAATGGAGTAAACAGGCCTACAATCCGTCGGAGTTGTCACCGTACCGTCGCAAGGGACATGGCTACACAAGCTAAGGTCACCACTCGTCCCAACTTCGAAGGTGCCTCACTTGCCACATTGCCTGAACCCGGTAACCGGCTTATACAATTTGATATGTTCGTCATCGACACCAGTTCCTATGCTGCCAGTTTCACGGGCGAGTCTGTCAAAGAAGAAATCGGGGTTTATGAAACGAAAGCCAAGGTTTTCAAGGAATACATGAAGAAAGCCGTGCTTATTACAAGATCAGTTTGATCCATTTACTTGGGTGTGTTGGCCATGCTTCGCAGGGCTGGTCGTATAGTTTCTAGATACTCGGTACTGGCCCTGGAAGGGCGTTAAGTGGATGGACCAGAGGTGTGATATTCGAGGTCATGGGCGGCTACGATCTTACCCTCACGATATCCGTTATATCGAGTCTTACAGGTATGGGATCGGTTACGCTTCTCGACTCACTTGAGAAGTTGATCATCCCCGATTGGGAGCTTGAGCCAACAATTGTGCTTTCCGATTGATCCTCAATACAAGAGCCGACCACAGAGCTATTCACACCGCCATAATGGCACACCTGTCTGCCTGATATACTCATAGTCGATACTGCCCACAGAGACACGCTGTGGCGTAAAATGCTCCACGTCAGACTGCAGCACAAGGGGGCCCCGTGCACTACAAGACCAGCGAGTCCACCGCACCGTCGTATACTCAGGTTATCCATGACGGTGACGGGGAAATCAAGACGATTCCCTTTTTCAGGGATGTCTCAAGGCTACCAGTCAACTTTGCAATCTGGGAGCTGGCTGCTGGGGTCAGCGAGGGTGGCCACATTCACAAGGGCGAGGACGCGCTGGAAGAGCTTTATTATTTCATCGAAGGCGAGGGAATCATGTGGGTCGATGGAGAGGACCTTCACGTCATGGCAGGGGACGCTGTTCTTGCGCCGGCAGGTTCCGACCACGGGTTTCGAAACACTGGTAGTACTCCCCTCAAACTCGTGATCTTGTGGGGGAAGCCCGGCGATGGAGGGATCTGAAATTCAGTCAGCATCGCTAATGTTACCAACTCCAGTTCTCCTGTAGTTCAGCATTTACAACAGCGCCATCTGACCAGCAGCCTTCACTCATGCCAATATCTGTACCTACTACGTCCGGCTAGGGTCTGGCGGCACTTGCAGCGACGCTGCTCGCAATGTCGCCCATTCTGTGGTGACCTGCCCCCCATCTTTGTACCACTCGTTATGTTAGTCCTACAAGGGCAGGGACCATGTCGGCAGCCAGAACGACCTGCGGTGCCGGCGGTCTGTAGCCCAGCGAGCTATGTGGCCTGATGCGGT
>JASLXL010000249.1 GCA_030740335.1 SAR202 cluster bacterium
GTTCTAGGAGGAGTTTGAGGCCTCCACGATGCTCAACAAGATCACAATCGACACTAGTTTGGCTACCGTCGATGAGTCGCTGGCAGATTTCATGCAGAAGGTCGCTCCGGCCCTGAACGACCGCGACCGCACCGCGATGATGGTCAAGAAGGCAGAGAAAGTCGGCTATTGGCCATAGGCAGTACAGTGTCATTTTGAGCGGTAGCGAAGAATCTGTGGTGAGGGCCAGGGTCCGGTCATACCCTTCCTCAGATTCTTTGTCGTGGACTCCTCAGAATGACATGTGCCGGAGGGTGTTTCAGCCCCTTGCCGGGGGATACGCCAGGCGTCCAGTGTGTTCCGTGGATGTCTTGAACAGGTGGCCACCCGACGTGGTTACATACAGTGTGCTCATGTCTGGGCCCCCGAACGAGCAGTTGGTGGGCCGGTCCACCGGCAGAGGATGTGTTTCGAGTACCTCGCCTGACGGCGAAAACACGTAGATCATCGGCCCTGGGCCGCTCTGCTCAAACCCGGCGGTGGCGATGATGTTTCCGTCGGTGTCCAGGACCATGCCGTCGATGCCGCGGTGGGGCCCGAAGTCGTGCAGCAGGCGGTACTTGCCGAGGCTGACGTCGATGTTGACCGGATACTCCCTCAACTCGCGTTTCTCCTCCGGCTCACGGCCGGACTGAGCTACAAACAGGCTCTGGTGGTCCAGCGAGAACAGCAGACCGTTGGGTCGTGTCGTATCGAATGTCACCCTACTGGTGGAGTATCCGTCGCCGTCCGAGGGGTCGAGTCGATAGACCGAATCGTGGTCGAGAACCTTGTTGCCGCGGTCTTCGCTCCACGGCCCTCCGGCGCCCTCGTAGTAGGGGTCGGTGAACCATATTCTTCCCTGAGGGTCGATAGCCATATCGTTGGGAATGTTCAGGGGCTGGCCTGAAAAGCCGTCGGTGAGGGGCGTTGCGCTGCCGTCGTCCTCGTACCTGACGACACGCCGTCCGCCACCCTCGCAGGCGTAGAGAGTGCCGTCGGCGTCGAACATCAGGCCGTTGGCGTTGTTGGTTCCGGTTCGGAATACACTTGACGTTCCGGTGCCGGGGTCATACCTCATTATCTTGCTTGCCGGTATGTCGGTGAAGAGCAACCCCGAGCCGTCCCAGGCAGGCCCCTCAGTAGTGCCGCCGTATGGCCCGTCCACCAACTCGAAGTTCCAACCCATGATTGACCTCCTGTTGCCACGGATGGACCGCATGATAGTATCGAAGCCTGGTACGCGGCAACCTCATGGTGAAGGAGATGGAATGAAGATAGGTGCGCACGTTTCGACCTCGGGCGGACCCGCAGCCGGCATCGACCGTGCGACGAAGATCGGGGCGGAGGCCATACAGATATTCGCGTCCTCGCCTCGCGCATGGCGAGTCAAGGTTTTGACTGAAGAACAGGTGCTTTTATTTCGAGAGAGGGTCGATGCCACCGGTGTGAAGCCGACCTTCATACATGGCAGCTACCTGGTCAACGTTGGGGGCGACCCGGCGATGTTGGAGAAGTCCGTTGCGTCACTCACGGCTAACCTGGAGGCCGCTGGCCAAATCGGCGCAGCCGGCGTGATCTTCCACGGGGGCAGCCACAAGGGCAAGGGGTTCGACGCCATACTCGATCAAGCCGCCACCGCTCTCAGGGAGGTCCTTTCGAAATGTCCGCCTGACGTGTGGCTCGTTATCGAGAACAGCGCCGGCATGGGATCTCATATCGGCTCGTCCTTCGCCGAGATAGGCAGGCTTATCCGCGAGCTGGATAGCCCCAGCGTCAAAGTGTGCCTCGATACGCAGCACACATATGCAGCCGGCTACGACATCACCAACCAAGACGGCATCGCGAAGGCCATGGAGGAGTTCGACGCAGAGATTGGTCTTTCCAGGCTCGTAGCCGTCCACGCCAACGATTCCAAGATGGAGCTTGGCTCGGGTGTCGACAGGCACGAGAATATCGGCGACGGCCACATCGGGGAGTCCGGCTTCGAGACTATCATGGCGCACCCTGCGTTTCGCGATGTGCCTTTTCTTCTTGAGGTCCCTGGCTCAGACCCCGATTCGAAAGGCCCAGACAAGCCCAACGTGGATGCTCTGAAAACAATACGGGACAGGCTCGGAATATCGGCCTGAGTCCCAAATCGCTCAACTGATCCACACAAAATAAAGGGCAGGTCTGAGACCTACCCCTTTCCCGGCCGCTACTGACTTTTTGCAGCTACTTCAGTAGTGGGTACCTCTTGATTAGTGGAATCCTCACCCAGAGTTTCCCGAGACCTGTTGGAGAGCCTACTACTGCGAGTATGAGCCCTGCCATTATGATCATGCTGATCAGGTGATCATCCATGAACGGGCTGTTCTCAGGCGTAATCAGCGTGGTGCGCATCAGGGCGTATATCACGCTACCGATTGAACCTACGATTCTGACGCCGATGCCCATCAGAAGGGATAGCCCGATTACGATCAGTCCCATCATTGAAGATCCACTCGACCTACTCAGAGCCCGCCAGCCCCTTGTAGGTCTCTGCCAGAGGGCCCTCGATGCGAAGTTTAGGAACCCGAATGTGGGCGACCCGCCGTCGGTCCAATTCTTGCTCGCCTCGGTGGCATAACCAAGACCGAAGAGTTTGTCGGCGAAGGCCCAGAAGAACGTCTAGCCTATCAGCCAGCCTCAGGTCTGCCCAAACGAGCCCGGTCTTGCCGCCTGACTTGTTGTTCTCTTCAACTGCCGCGGTGACATACTCTATGTCCCTAGACGCATACTCTCGAACCTCAACTAACCCTTGGTTCTCGGGACCGGGTGCTATTTACTTCGGTTGTAGTGTATTTCACACAGTGTGAGTATCGGGTGAAGATGCATATGATGGGCGTGAAGAAACTGTGAAATAGTTCACATGATGTGTATTTGCTCAAGTGGATGTTCACAGTTACATGTGACGGGAGCCCCGGTAACACCAGTGCGCGGTGCTATAATGGGTTGGAAATTCAAGGGCTGATTGCCGAGATCCGTGAGTGAATTCGGGAGGAGAGTGGCTTGAGCGAAGGGGTTAGTGACGAGCGTTATAGGAAGTACCTCGATTCCGAGCTCGAGGCAGTTGCCTTGTACACGGCGTTGGCGGACGTCGAAGAGGATCCTGCCCGCGCAGAAATCTTCCTTAAGCTGGTTGACGCTGAATTGAAACACGCCGGGCGTTGGGCCGAGAAGTTGGGGATGGACCCGGCGCTAATCAGCAGCAGCAACCTGGGTGTGAAGGGACTATTGTTGAAGTGGGGGGCCCGCATATTCGGTACCCGTCGGGTTCTGCCTGTCTTGCTCCGCTTGGAGGCTAAGGAGACGGCAATATACTCAGCTGATCCTGAGGCCGTAGACCTCGTCTTGGAGGAACGGAGACACTCCCGCACGCTCCGGGACATGTCGCGACCCGGCTCGCAGACAGACCCTCAGTCACCGTCCACTTCGATTGGGGGCTCTGGAAGCCTGCGGGCAGCGATATTGGGCGTCAATGACGGGCTGGTGTCGAACTTCAGCCTTGTCATGGGTGTCGCCGGAGGGACCGGCAATGCGGACTTCGTGCTACTGGCGGGACTCGCCGGGCTGTTCGCAGGCGCCTTCTCAATGGCCGTCGGCGAGTACGTGTCGATGCGTTCCCAGCGCGATATTTACGAGTTCGAGCTTGCCAAGGAGCGGATCGAGCTGATCGAGTGGCCCGAGGAGGAGTTGGAGGAGCTGGAGTTGATCTATCAGGCCAAGGGGCTCTCGGCGGAGGAGGCGAGCACCGTGGCTCAACGGGTTATGGCGGACCCGGAGGTCGCCCTCGACACGATGGCGAGGGAAGAGCTGGGCCTGGACCCCTCCGAGTTGGGTTCGCCCAGGGGCGCGGCCTTCGCGTCATTCCTCGCGTTCGTCGGCGGCGCTCTAGTGCCCATAGCTCCCCACGTTCTACAGGCCGGTGATCTAGCTTTTTTGTTGAGCGCCGGCCTCAGCGCCGCGGCGTTGCTGATCGTGGGCAGTACGCTGGCGTCGATGTCGGGCCGCACGGTTTGGTGGGGTGGCCTGCGCATGCTCCTTGCCGGCGGGGCTGCCGCCACCGTGACGTACGGCATCGGATCGCTTGTGGGCATACCGCTGGGCTAGCTCGTGGTAGGTAATCTAGACCGGAGTGCTCCGATTAGACGTCAACATTTCGCCTGGGGAGCGTCGCCGGCATTCCGGTCGGGTTCCACTACTCGCATTTTGTATTGCTGGCCCTCGTACCTGGAGGGTTTCAACCGACTTCCTGGCCGACGGCTGTCCCGACTGGAGTCCTTGGGTCTATTGGGCTACCGGGGCGTAGGCGGTGGGCCTGCTGTCTGTGTTGATGCTGGCCCACGAGCTGGCGCACTCTCTGGTAGCACGCAAGCGCGGGATAGTCGTATGCGGCATTGTCATGTTAATTCTGGGCGGCGTTAGCGAACTGCAGGCCGACTCGAAGGGGGCCCGTGACGAATTCCTCATAGCAATTGTCGGTCCTGTTACCAGCTTCTTGCTCTCGGTGATTCTGTTCGGTATCTCATTGGCCCTTGGCGGTGGTGACTCGCCCCTGGAAGCGATGGTCTTGTATCTGACGATCATCAACTTGTTGCTGGGTGGATTCAACCTGTTGCCGGTATTCCCTCTGGATGAGGGAAAGGTTTTACGCTCAGTCATCTGGGCAGTAACCGTCAGCTATCTTTGAGCAACCAGAGTGGCGGCAATACTCGGTCGGACCGCAGGAATCGGGCTCATCGGCCTAGGTATCTATCAGCTCGTTAGCGGCAACCGACTGGGGGGTGTGTTGCTGGTATTTATCGGGTTGGTTCGTACAGGTCGCCGCCAGACGCAGGATGTCAGAGGGGACTAATCATGAGGGGAGTCGAGAGGGGTAGACCTCTCTCGCGGGGGACTGGGGCAGCGCCCCTTCCGGAGTCAAAACCACGGGAGTGAATTCCACTATGTATAACCAGATCAAAGCCGTAGCCATTTCCATCAAGCCCAAGAAGTGGGACAAGATCGGGAATGCCGACAAGGTCGAGAGATTCTTCCGGCTGGCTGCCAAAGAGCGCCCGGATCTGATAGTCACCACTGAGGGAGTCCTTGAAGGGTACGTTGTCATGGATGTTCTAGAGGGCAGGAGGTCTGCCCAGGATGCGTTTGAGATCGCCGAGCCGATTGACGGCCCGTACGTTCAGCGATTCCAGCGTCTTGCCAGGGAGCTGGGCACATGCCTGTGTTTCGGATTTGCCGAGCGCATAGGCGATGACATGTTCAATACGGCAGTGTTTATCGACAGCGAGGGTGAGATATCGGGCAAGTACCATAAGGTGCAGCTCGCAGAGGGGACGCACCCCTCGTGCAACTACAACCGCGTGGGTGACACTTTGCGAGCCTTTGATACTCCCATTGGCCGCGTTGGTATAGTGATATGCAACGACCGGTGGAACCCCATGATCGTCCGGGCCCTCGCCCTCGACGGCGCGAGGCTTCTGCTGATTTCTTCGTATGGATCCAAGGCGCAGAAACAGAACAACACGGTTCTTGCCCGGTCGAGGGAGAACGGCATACCCATTGTAGAGGCCAACGTTGGGATGAATCTCATCGTCAACAAGGGTGAGATCGCGGCGTACCAGTGGGGGAACGACAAGATCACTACCGCGATGGTCGATATACCGGCTATTCCGTCGGTAACCGCCGCCCGCGAATACGAGCAGGAGTACCTCCGGCTCCAGGGACCCGAGATGGCGCGGCGCTACGAGGAGTCCATCAAGCGGATCCATGGGGAGGAGCACGATGGTGATAGGGCTGGTGTCGGCCAACTCTTGGTAAACTCGACGAGCGGCCCTTAGAGGAGAGAACCGGAGTTAGTCAAGGTCGGGACTTATGGGAAGGAGCCAACGTCTATGTTTGCTAAAACGGTAGATAGGCTTGATTAGGTTTTCGTTTCGATGAAGGTCTTCCGAAGATGAGGTTTTTCTACACAAACGTGCTGGGGTTTGAAGAGGAGTTCCATGACGGGGATTGGGGCTTTGGACTCCGAACAGACGGAACGGCGTTGATTCTCGTGAAATCCGAACGTAGTGCATCGGGTGTTTCTCTTGTTTTTGCGTGTGACGACATCCAGAGTAACCTTGAGTCAACTATGGATGCATATCTGAGTATCACGGATCCAGTTTAGGAAGGGCATTGGGGAGTCCAAGTGGTTGGATTCGATGATCCCGAGGGGAACACAATTTATCTTGAACAGCCCAATTGAGGGTGCCCTGATAGCTAATTGTCCGTCGAGTACGTCGCACCTGATTGTGAATTGTTCCACACATTGACACTTTACAGGGTCGTAGTACAATTGCGAACAGCCTTCCGCCTCACGGAGCCATGCATGGAGCAACGCGAGCCCAATTTGGGCATTCCAGCGTCGACTGTCTAACAACCCGGAGGCCATGTGCCCAGAACCCCACCGCATCATTACGCCAGCAAAGTTAGAAAACCCGCAGAACTAGACTCGTTTTGGGACGGCGTTCTGGAGCAGGCTGCCGCTATTCCACTCAACGCTAAGACGGCTCTTAATCGCTTGCGCAGCCCCGCCGATGTCGAAACCTTTGAAGTTCATTACGACAGCTTGGACGGTGTGCGGATTGCGGGATGGTACTGCCTACCGCGGGAGAGGTCGAAGAAGCTACCCGCTATGTTGACTGTTCCCGGCTACCTGGGCGAGCCTCCGATACCGTTAGACTGGGCCCGTAAAGGATATGCCGTTTTCTCGATAGCCCCCAGAGGCAAGCTTCGGAGCAACGAGCAGTTCAATCCGGGCTACCCTGGTTTGCTGACCCACAATATCACCGATCGCAATACCTATGGATACAAGGGGTTTTACGTTGACGCCATGCGAGGTGTCGACTACCTACTTACCAGGGACGAGGTCGATGTGAGGAGAATCGGCGTGGTGGGCAGCAGCCAGGGGGGTGGCCTCGCCATCGTCGTCGCCGCGATGCGTCCGGAGATAGCCGCAGCATCTGCGGGAGCGCCGTATCTGTGCGGATTCATCGACGCGATCGGCCTCACCACCACCTACCCGTACCAGGAGATCAACGACTACCTGCGCCTCCATCCGGACAGCCGCAAGGAGGTCGAGGAGACGCTTGCGTACTTCGACGGCATGTCCTTTGCCGAGCGAATCACCTGTCCTATCGTTGTCAATATAGGTCTCCAGGACAACATCTGTCCTCCGGAGACAGGCTATGAGGTTTTCAATAGGATATCCAGCGAGGACAAGCGACTCTACACGTACGACAGACATGCGCATGATGCCGGGAGCCATGAGCATAGTCAGATCATCGACGCTTTCTTTAGCCGTCATCTGAACCTCTAGTGGGCAAGCGCCCCCGCCGGTTTTGCGGGCAATTGGGACGGCGACAGCGCGATGCAAAGGATTATCTTTGGCGGACAATAAGCCGGAGGACTTCGAACAGTACTGGGGAGATACACTGGGTGAGTTGGCCGCGTTCCCAGCGAGGCCGGAGGTTGAGGCTGTCCCAATGCGGGACACCGACTTCGCTACCGCCTACGGTGTCCACTTTACCGGGCTCGGGTCGTACAGGCTCTTCGCGTATCTGAGCATCCCAAAGGGTGAAGGGCCCTTTCCTGCGTTGTATTACACTGCGGGTTACGGCAGCGTCGTGACCCCTATACCCCAGGGGGCCTCCAACGATATTCGCAGTAGGTACGTGACCTTCAGCATTGCAGCTAGGGGCTCTCGCAATGCTGACAAGCCGTATGCGGCATCGTTCCCCGGTTTGCTCACCGACGGAATTGAAAACCGGGCGACCTACCGGCTACGCGACATAGCCGCAGACTGTGTGCGCGGGCTTGAGGTGCTAATTGCACGGCCAGAGGTCGACACATCTCGCATCGTGCTAATAGGCGCTGACATGGCCCTGCTGACCGCGGGTCTTGCCTCCGGGGCAAGCCATGTGGTTGCTGAGCCCGTTCTCCTATACAAGACTATGGAGTTGGCCGAGACAACAAAAGCATACCCCCTTCAGGAGATCAACGACTATCTGCGCCTGCATAAAAAAGCGAAAACGGTCATCGCACGCACCCTGTCCTACTTCGACGTGCGATCGCACGCTCCAGGTATAGAAGTCACCACGCTTCTCAAGGCCGGGCCGGCGCACAGCGCGACTGACAAGTTGAAGCTGGCCTCTCTGACCACGGCAATTTCAGGACCGGTAACCGTCCACGAGTCCGAGAACTCTGGCTACAAGGACGGCCTCTTTGCCGACAATTGGGTATCGTCTCAACTAGGCTTCTACGCCCCGATCCTTCCCGAGCACTGGCGGTAATACTATTCAAACCATCAAGCATGCCGCGGTCCTGGGAGCCGGGACGATGGGTTCGCAGATCGCAGGGCTGTTGGCTGACCGTGGTATTCCCTGTGACCTGTTGGACCTGCGCGGCGACGCTGATGCTCCCAGCGCCCTGGCTGAAGGGGCAAGGGAGCGGTTACTTACACTTAAGCCTCCGCCACTCTTGAACCCTGCGGCTTTGGAGTTGATTAAGCCCGGTAATTTCGATGATGACCTGCACCGTCTTGCACAGGCCGACTGGATCATTGAGGCTGTGAGCGAAAACCTGGCGGTGAAAAGGGACATATGGTCAAAGGTCACGGCTCACGCACGGGCCGACGCCATCGTCAGCACCAATACCTCGGGTATTCCCGTCGCAACAATCGCCGAGGCACTGCCACCCCAACTCCGCTCCCGATTCCTCGGGGCCCACTTCTGCAACCCTCCAAGGTACGTGCCTCTGCTCGAGGTGATATCTACACCGGAGACCGACCCTGAGGTGGCATCGACGATTTCCGAGATCGCATCTACTCTCCTAGATCGTGGCGTAGTACCCGCGTACGACGTGCCCAATTTCATCGCCAATCGAATTGGCGCCTACTCCTTGATGCTCACATTGAAGGTCATGGACGAGTCCGGCCTCGGTCCTGACGAAGTGGACAGCATCACCGGATACCCCATGGGACGACCGAGCAGCGCTACTTTTCGGACACTCGATGTCGTCGGCATAGATGTGTTCCTGGCGGTTGTCGAGAACTCTCTGTTGTCGGCCTCAGGTGAAGACGAGAAGGCGGTGCTGGAGCCGACTACATATATCAGGGAGCTGGTAGAGCGGGGTTGGGTCGGCCAGAAGGCCGGGAGTGGGTTCTACCGGCGCGTCAAGGAGACCGGCAAGAGCAATATCCTTGCGCTGGATGTCGACTCGTTCGAGTACCGTGAGCGGAGGCACCTCTCGGTACCCTCACTTGAGGTTGCCTTCGCGACTAAGGATGTGGCCAACAGGCTGCGCGGTCTTGCAGTGGCGGATGACATAGCTGGTCACTTCGCGTGGCGCATACTGTCTCGGACCCTGGCCTACTCGGCCAGCATGGTCGGGATCGTTGCGGCCGATATCGTCAGTATCGACAGGGCGATGCGCTGGGGGTATGCTTGGGAGTTCGGCCCATTTGAGACCTGGGACGCCCTCGGGTTAGCGGAGTCGGTGAGTCGCATGCAGGCCGATGGCATCGTGATACCTGGCTGGGTAGATGAAATCGCGATTCAGAATGGCTCCTTCTATCGCCACGGTCCCGCAGGTACGACTCAGGCTACACCGCAGGGCGGCTACGCCCCGGTCTCCCAATCTTCCCTCCCTTGAGGGAGAGGATCAATGTGAGGGTACCGTCGCAATTTGGGCGGACCCGATGAGCGGCCCTGCCAAATCGAGGGCTGTCATACTGGCCGTAATCTCCTTGGGCACGTTGTCCTCCACCCTCGACGGTGGGATGATCTCCGTCGCCTTTCCTGCAATCGCAACCGCATTCGATACCGATACCTCCACTGTACTATGGACCACCGTTGCCTATTGGGTCGTCGCTGTCGGTCTGCTCCTGACTCTTGGCTGGCTGGGAGACGTTGCCGGGAGACGGGTCGTCTTCGCCTCAGGTCTGGCGGTTTTCGCAGTCGGTCTGGTACTGACTTCATTGTCCACGTCGATCTGGCAGCTCATTGCTTTCCGGGTTGTGCAGGGCGTGGGCTCAGCAATGGTGCTTTCGAACCTAAACGCTCTGATTACCGCGAATTTCCCGGCCGAGGACCGTGGGAAGGCAATGGGGATATCCGGCGCAGTTGTCGGGTTCGGGCTCACCGCTGGCCCTCTTCTGGGCGGCGTTCTACTCGATCATCTGGGCTGGCGGGCTGTTTTCTACTCTAGGATTCCCGTGAGCGCCCTCGGGGCGATCCTCGTCTGGCGATTGCTGCCGGCGGACCGTGTCGGAGGCGGGACGTTCAAGGTCGACTTCATTGGCGCGGCCGCGCTGTTCGGTACGCTTTCGTCGATACTGCTTGTGATCAATCAGGGCGGCAGGTTGGGGTTTTTGTCAACGCCCGTCGTGGCGATTGCTGTCATAGCCTCAATTTCCCTGCCGGTCCTGGTCTGGTCTGAGCGCAGGTCTGTGCGGCCCATCATTGAGATCAGCCTGCTCAAAAGTCGTCAATACGGCTTCAGTATGCTGGTGCTGGTGAGCCACTACCTGTCCCACGGGGGAATTCTCCTCGTACTGCCCTTTTTCCTGTTGGACTCCATCGGGTTCTCAGCGACTAAGATGGGCCTTTTTCTGGCGGCATTCTCCCTAGGCAGAACATTTCTTGCTCCCGTTGCTGGCCAGTTTTCAGATCGCTTTGGACCGCGACCATTCCTGATTCTGGGCAACGTGTTTCTGGCAGTAGCGCTGTTCTGGCTGAGCCGACAGGGCACCGATGCCGGGGATCTTGCCCTATTCGGAGGGCTGTTGCTGGCCGGTGCAGGCTCGTCATTCTTCGAGCCCGTGGTCACCAGCACTATCATGGGCTCGGTACCAGAGGAACGTACTGGGACGGCGTCGGCATCCATAGCCCTGGGAAGGCAGATAGCGTTTGCGGTCGGTGTGACCATATCTGGGGCGATATTCGCGATCCGGGAGCGTGTTTATGTCGCGGGGGTAGGCTCGGGTAACGAAGAGGGAGAGGCGATCGCCGCCGCATTTGGGGACACCGTGTTGGCTGGAGCGTTTGTCGCCGCCATCGCTATCGCCTTTTCTATTGCGACACGAGGCGGGACGGCTCATGTACAAAAAGCTGACTGACGTGCGTTACTTGCAGATCCTCTGGCCCACCCTGACCTAGCTGGATTCCAGTCTTTGTTGGCGGGGGATGTCGGCCAGGAGGAGTCGAAGTGGCTCACCGAATTCCCGTGCCTGCCACTCCCTGACCTCAGGCGAGTTGTACTCCTCATCCAGGTCTCCGTGATCGCGGGAGAGCCGTTCTAGGCTGGCGGCGGGCCAGAGCAGTGCCGGGTCCAGTTCGAGGGCCTTGCCCTGTTCGATGCGCCACGCCTTCAGCCGTGTGAGCTTGTCTTTAGCCCTGGCTCTGTGGGATGTGGTCATCCGGACGCCGATGGCCCGCGGAGGTCGCTTCACCGGATGGGCTTGAAGCCCCTCTGCAATTGCGTCTTTCACCTTGCGAGCCAGCCATTCTCTTCCGTAGATACCGATGCCCTTTACCTTGGCCAGTTCTTGGGTCGGGTCTTCCGCGAGTTCAACCAGGACCGAGTCGGAGATCACCTTGAAAGGGGGAATATCTCGGCGCAGGGCCTCGCTTATTCTGTAGGAGTGCATCGATCGCAATACGGCCAGTGCCTTGCCGTCAAGTCCCTTGCTGTTCTTGACTGACAGGAACGCGAGTTCGGGGTCCTGCACGTTGAAGCGGACTCTGGCCAGACGAGCGCACTCTTCGGCGGCCCACTCGGTGCGGCCCTTTTCCGCCAGTCGCTTCCCCAGCAAGTCTCTCAACTCCATCAGATGGAGTACGTCACCCGCGGCGTAGTTCACCGCCTCCTCGGTCAACGGACGGAGCCCCCAGTTGGCCCGTTGCAGCCTTTTGCTCTTGGGGAGTTCTATGCCCAGGAGTTCCTGTGCTACGGTGCCCAGTCCGAGCCGCTCTATCCCGACGAAGGCCGCAGCGATGCTCGTGTCGTACAGGTTGTTGATTCGGAACCCCCAGTCCCTGTACAGGCTCCGGACGTCATAGTCCGCGGAGTGGAGGATCTTTTCGATGTTCGGATCCGCGAGGATCTTTCCGAGGGGCGCCATGTCATCAATAGCCAATGGGTCTACGAGGAAAGCTTCGCCGTTGAATCCGACCTGGATGAGGCAGATGCGCTCAGGGTAGCTGAAAAATCCGTTCGCTTCCAGGTCGAATGCGATCCGCGGTTCGCGGGCAAGTCGCTCGGCTAGGGTAGTCAGGTCACGGCTGCTGGTCAGCATTGGAATGGTATCGAGTGGCTTCAGGGAATCCTCCGGTTCTCAAGGGCGTCAGATTATTATACGGGTCGGAGACGCTGCTGGGTACATACTATTTTGATTGGTGTTGCGCTACAGTAGACTGGGCCGAGAATGACGCGTCGTGAGGAGGATTCAATTGGCACTGGTCGAATACGAAGTTAAGGGACGTATCGCCTATATCACAATGAATAGGCCTGAAAAGCTCAACGCAATGAACCGTGAGATGATAGACGGTCTGTGGGACGGCTTCACGAATTTCCGGGACGATCCTGAGGTCTGGCTGGCCATAGTTAGCGGGCGAGGAAGGTCATTTTCGGTAGGTCACGATCTGGCCGAGATGAGCGCAGGCGGTGCCGCGGTTCGTGGACATGGGTCTACCGACGAGTTGTATTTCGCCGAACAGAATATCTGGAAACCTATTATCGCCACGGTCAACGGCCATTGTCTGGCCCAGGGCGCTGGTATTGCGATGGGCGCGGACATTCGTATCGCGTCTGAAACCGCGCAGTTTGGCTGGCCCCAGACCAAACGTGGCATCTCGTCCATCTCAGGGCCAGTGATCCTTGGCCAGCGCATACCGCTGCCACGGGCGATGGAACTGCTGTTCACCGGGGAGTTCATGAAGGCCGACGAGGCGCTGGCGCTGGGACTCGTCAATCACGTCGTCCCCGAATCGGAGTTGATTAGCAGGACCGAGGAGATCGCGGCCAAGATACTGGAAAACGCACCTCTTGCCGTTCGTGCCATGAAAGAGGCGACGATGCGAGGCCTGCATCTCTCGTTGCCGGACCGCCTGAACTTGGCGGGCATGGTGTTCGAGCAGGTCCGCGGCTCTGCCGATGCCCAGGAAGGGCTGGACGCCTTCAAAGAAAAGCGTGCGCCAAATTGGATCGCCAAATAGTCCGGCCCCGACCGCAACCACTCTTTCCAGGAGCTACCCATGACAGACGGCCCGGTACTAAGCAAAGACAGCGTAGTGGTTCTCTATATTGGTGGGAGACTGCCCTCATGGCATGCCCTGAGCGCCGAGCAGCAGAAAGCCGACTCGGAGGAGCATGTCGAGTTGATGCTGTCGGTGGCCAAAAAACACGGGATAATGCAGCTCGAAGGGTACAAACTGATGGCCCCCATCGGCACGTACCAGCGCTTCTGGCCCATCGAGTTCCCGGATATAGAGGGGGCCGAGGCATGGATTGAGGCCGAGACGATGCCTCCCTACGGCCTCTATGGCCACTACGAGTACTATCTGGCCAGACGATGGGGCAAGGAGTACTTCGACACCTGGGTCACCAACCCTCCTGCTCCTTGTGTGCCTTCGACCAGTGACCCGAAATTCACTCCAAATCTTGAAGAAGATAAGAGCAGCACCGTCGTTCTGCTCTTCGGGATGTCGCAGCCTGGCGCAGCGGGCGTGTCCCCGGAGGAGCGTGGCGATCAGGAGCACATCAATCTGATGAAATCCGTCGCGGCAGAGCACGGCCTGATGAGGCTCGATGCGTACCAGCTAATCGGTCGACGGAACGACTGGCATCGTGCCTGGGTCATCGAGTTCCCGACACAGGAGGGTGCCGAGGCTTGGATGGAGGCCGAGCTGCGACAGCCTCACGGCCGGCATACGCACAAGGAGTATCACTTGGCCCGCAAGTGGGCCCCCGACTACTTCTCGAGCTGGGTGCCGCGCTAGGCGGTTGCGGCGACGGGTCCACGTGAGTAAAATTCGGTCCGCGCCATTTCGGGAGAGAGCCCATTGACTACTCCTACCGAGAACCTTGCCAAGCTTCGCGTGGCCCAAAACGGCCATGTACGGAGGATGATGGAATTGTGCTCCATCACCCATCCATACTATCGACGGCTGATGGCTGAGCAGGGGCTCTCGCCCACGGATTTTTCTACGGTAGAGGACTTGCACAAGCTTCCGCCTCTACCGAAGCAGCGTTTTATCGAGGAACCTGAAGACTTCCGGCTGCAGCTCGACGACGTATCGGGGCTGTCGACGGAAGAGACTACTCTGGCGGACATTATCTACACAGCCGGATCGACCAGCAAGCCGACCCCTTTCTACGACACAGTCCACGACCGCTTCGGTCGCATACATCTGCTCAAGCGCGCGACGACTGTCGCTGGCATCGGTACAGACGATATTGTCATGAACCTGTTCCCAGTCTCTTCGGTGCCCCACCAGGGCTTCTTGAGCGCCTCATGGGGTGCGATGGCGGTCGGGGCGAAGTTGCTCACAGGCCTAACCGGACGGCCCTACGAGGCCTTCCCTGTACACAACCGGATGGACCACGCTATCGAAATGATCGAGCGTGAGAGGGCGACCGTAATATGGGGCATCACCGCCTATGTTCGCAGGCTCGTTGTGCGGGCTCAGGAGCAGGGCAGGGACTTCGGGTCCGTCCGATTGGCAATGGTTATGGGCGAGGCGTGTCCCGCTGGCATGCGAGATGACATCAGGACGCGCCTGATCTCGATGGGCTGCCGCGAGCCGTGGACCAACAACGGATATGGCTTGACCGAGACCCTCGGCCCCGCGACACAGTGTTTTGAGGGGGGTGGCATGCATCAGCCGCTCCCGGAGGACTACTATTTCGAAGTTGTGTACCCTAAGACCTACGACCCTGTGCCAGACGGCCAGTCGGGGATGATGCTCGTGAGCCATCTGAATAGGCGAGGCACTGTCTTATTGCGGTACGTCTCTGGCGACATCGTGACGTTGACCCACGAGACTTGTCCTAATTGCGGGCGCACTTCACCTCGATTCTTGGGCGCGCCTTATCGCGCTGATGGCCTGACTAAGGTGAAAGGCACGCTGATCAATCCCGCGTCCCTGAACGAGGAAATGACTCATCTGCTGCGGCGGGGTGTCGCTGAGTACCAGATCGTCATAGGCCGAGAGGACAGCAAAGACCCCTATTCCGGCGACATGCTCCTAGTTCGTGTAGCGGCCGCCGATCAGGACAGGGACCGCTTATTTGCGGAGGTCGTCAGTACTGTCACCCATAGCATTGAGATCACCCCACAGGTCGAGTTCCTTCCTGAGGACGGCTTTACCGAGATCTCGGGCGGCTACAAGTTCAAGAGGTTTGTGGACGAGCGATGAGGCCGAGGGTGAAATGACAGAGGAAAACAAGCGGTCCGACCTGCTCCTGGTCGGCGACGAGTTCGCACCCCTGGAGTTCTACGTTACCCCAGAGTTTAGCGAAAACTACCTCCACGCGGTGGAAGACCACCACCCCCGATACACGGAGGGCCCGGGAGCTATCGTGCACCCGGCGCTGCTGATCGTCTTCAGTAACAACACACGAAGTCCTTCGTTCTCGCTTGACCCTGGAACAGCCGCCATCCAGACCCACGAACTGGTCGAATACCACGCCCCTGGTCGTGTTGGCAGCACCTTTCATGTGACATTCCGGGTTGTGGATACGTACGAGAAGCGTGGTAGGCCATACCAGGTAGTAGAGGCGCCGGTGGTGGACGAAAATGGCGCGCCGATCATAACCAGGACCACGACATACACCTATGTGGGCGGCCCGTACCCAAGAATAGGTTCTTAGTATACGGGCAGTGCAGAGGGGCCGAGTCCTTTTGCATCTGGAGTATTCATGATCCCACTAACGCCAGATGTTGAAGTCGGATTCCGAGTCACCGGTCCGGTGAAGACTGCTACGCCGTATCTTACGCGGCTCTTTTCAGGCGGCTGGCCCAGGACCGAAGACTGGCCAGCGAAGAATGTCCACACGGACGAGGAATTTGCGCGGGCGACCGGGCTGTCGGGCAGGAATGCATCTGGCGCGATGATGCAGGGATACCTGGCGGAGCTGATGGTGGACATGTTTGGAGAGGGTTGGCTCTCGGGCGGCTCCTTCTCCCTCAAGTTTGTTCATCAGGTCGGTATGGACGACTCCGTCACAGCCGAAGCGACCGTCACTGGCTTGAGCAATTCAGGGCAGGGAATCGCGGTCGAGTTGGATGTGAGCTGTAAGAACCAGCACGGCGAAGTTGTTACTGTCGGAACCGCCATGGGGATCATCGATGCCAGTTAGTTTGGCGTCTGTTGGAGGGCGCCCTACGCCCGCCATGTCATGTTGAGGAGGCCCCGGGACAAAGTGGTTGGGGCGAGGGCTGTCCGAGTTCCCCTGGGCCAGTAATTCCGCCATCCCAGATTCTTCGCTCCGCTCAAAATGACAATGCGAGGAGGCGTCGTGGTGGCTCTTTACCGCACCTCGCTAATGTAGCCCTATAATGCTTTCAACAATTGCCCTGATTAAAAGGAGCACCAATGCCGATCCTGAAGAAGAGTGACATACAGAAAGAAGAACTCGCCCCGGGTGTCGATCGCTGGGCGATAGTCGACGGCACGCAGGGAGCGGACTCTCTCAGCGTCGGCGACCTGACGTTGGCCGATGGCAGCACCGCCGCCACTCATATCCACCCCACAGAGGAGGCGATGGTGATCCTCGAAGGCGAGCTGGATGCCATCTTGGGCGACGAAATTATCATGGTCAAAGAGGGCCAAACGGTTCTCGCACCGGCAGGAGTAAAGCACGGCTTCATCAACCGCTCAGGTGCTGAGGCTAGACTCATGGCCATCTTCCCGACAGCCCGCATCGAACGCACTCTCGTCGACTGAAGTACTGTGCACGCTGAGGGGGCTGGATGGGTGTCCTCCGACTAGGTCGTGATCTTGCGACAGAGATGTTCATAGGGGCGGAGCCCCTATGCCAGGTGCCTGAAGGTGTTCCTGGACCATTCTTGCTTCCCGTTTCCTGGCCAGGAATGGGGCCAGGGAGATGGTCGAGGGCCTTGAAGGGCGATCAGTTCTCAGAGCGATTTGCCGAAACCTCTACTCCGATACTCTACAGCCCTAGGATGCGACGCGCGTTCTCCAGCAGGATTTTGGGGCGTACCTCGTCTCGGATTGGGAGGTCTGAAAACTCCGATAGCCAGCGGTCGGGTGATATGTAGGGGAAATCGGAGCCGAAGAGCACCTTGTCCCTGAGCCGCGTGTCGGCCTCGCGTACCAGCCCCTCTGGGATGTAACGCGGCGCCCAACCCGAGAGGTCCAGGTAGACGTTGGGTTTGTGCAGCGCCACGGCGATCTGTTCCTCGATCCAGGGCCATGCCGGGTGCGCCATGATGATGGTGAGGTCCGGGAAGTCTGCTGCTACGTCGTCGAAGCCAGGTATTGGTTTTGCGTACTTGAGCTTGAATCCGCCGCCGCCTGGCATGCCAACGCCTGCAGCCGCGAATCCGGAGTGCATGAGCAGGGGGATACCAAGGGCCTGGCACTTTTCGTAAAGCGGGTAGAATTGCTCGTCGTTGGGGAAGAACGCCTGATGTATCGGGTGCAGCTTCAGCCCACGCAGCCCCAGGTCGTGCACCGCTCGGTCCATCTCCTCTACGGCTGTCTCGCCCTTCCACGGATCGACGGTGGCGAAGCCGATGAACTGCTCCGGATGGGAGCTCACAATCTGTGCCACGTAGTCGTTGCTGTCGGGAGCCTCGCTGGAGGTCGTCTCCGTATCGACTGAGAAGATGACCCCCAGGATGTCCCATTCGGCGTAGAGAGCCGCAAGCTCGTCCCCTGTCTCAGGTGCGGTCTTGAGCCTGAAGTAGCGCCGCAGGCTGCTCTCGATGGCTATCTCGGCTAAACCTTCCTGCCTGGGGACGTGGACGTGCATGTCGATGGCTCGCATGTTAATTCTCCTAGTATTTCGTCGTCACGGCAGTTTTGAACCCTTATCGCGTCGGATCGTACCTGTCCAGGCCTTGCCTCGACAACCAGCCCGCCGAAGGCGTACTGCATCCGCTCCAGGAACGGTGGACCTCTGGCAGCGGTGTGTCCCGCTCTGTTTGGTCTCAGTAGGCAGTGCTGGTCCAGTCGCCGAAGGTTGTGGTCGTCCTGGGCGTCGTCATTCAGATGTGGCGTACGGACCCTGGCTCGACCATCTCGGCGAGTGTGACAGTCTCGCCAGCACGGACCGGCCAGTTGGTCGGCGTTCCCGCCGGTCCGGTCGAAGGACGAGTGCCGTCGGGACCGCACTTCGTCCTCCAACCTGGCCAGATCCCCAGCGATGTCCTGCCCAACCCCATTGTGTTGCTCCTTCCGACCGCCTTTAGGGGCGTCGGAGAGGATTATACGACAGCAGCCCGTACGCGCTCTTAACTGTGGCTAACCCCATGGCGCGCTACGACGTTTCATATCCTGTATGGAATCCATCCATACTCACGAGGCCATAGGTACAGATGCACGAGATCAGAGGGACCGCATCCAAGTTAGTCCAAGTTAGTCGAGAGAATTTCTGGCCTTGTGGAGGCAATTGTTTAGGCATTTAGTCGAGAATAGAAAGACGTGAAGCTTTTGAAGGTAACTGAGGAAATGCGCTTCCCGCCGCGATCGCTGCACGACCTTGGAGGACATCGATGAGGCTGGTACGCAACCTGATTCACCGCAAGCTGCGGACCTCCCTGACGATAATCGGCAT
>JASLXL010000250.1 GCA_030740335.1 SAR202 cluster bacterium
GGCCACGGGCATACAGAGTCTCGGGATTATTGATATTACCTACCAGACCCATTCGCCCATCTACGATGTCCATCGCCGCCTGCGGGTCGTTCTTGGAGTCGAAGTGGAACATCGCCATGTTGTTCTGGGCGATGGCGTCCATCCGGTCCAGTGTGTTGCCACAGATGTGCAGGATCAAGGGAGCGTCCAACCGCTCGACCATCTCCTGGTGAATTTCCAGCAGGAACTTGCTATAGTACGCGCCGGAGACCAGGTCGCCGGTGGCGTGGTCCGGGAAGGTCAGCGCATCTGCCCCTGCGTCTATCTGGGCCTGGCCGAACAGCACCGATATCTCCTTGAGCTTGTGCATCGTTTCCATCGTCAGGTCCGGGTCGTCGATGGACATCAGTAGGAATCGCTCGACGCCGAATACGTGATAAGCCAGTGTCCACGGCCCCATCGTCTTGCCGATTATGGGTACGTGATCACCGAACTCCTCTTTGAGCAAGGAGATTGAGCGGGTCACCGCGAGGCAGTCCGGATGCTCCAGGAAGCCGGGCGGCACCTCAATGTCACTCGGACCCTCCCAGATAGGGTTTGTCATGCGCACCGTGGGCCAGTTGTCTTTCTGCTCCCACTGCATCTCGCAGCCCAGGGCCGAGGACTCCTGTACGATTGTGAAGTAAGGCGTGATGCTGTCGAATCCCAGTTCGGTATACCCGGTTGCCGCCAAGCGGGCGTTCAGCTCCGGATCACGGCAGGCTGCTGGGAACGGGGCGTCGACCAGATCCATCAACTCGACGGTGGCCAGGTTTGTCGGATTCGCCACAGGCGTGCGATCAACCGGCTTGCCAGCCAGCGCGTTCATGACACGTTCGCGTGGTGTCATCGTCTCTACAAGCGCCATTGTAAATCCTCCAACCTTGCAGTAGGGTTTTTCAGCCCTTTAATCCTTAACCACCACCACGGCGGGCAGTACCAACTCCGCCACCCCTAGCGCGCGCAGTGCCTTCGTCCACGTAGTTCTCTTCACACCACGCCCTGACGGCTCGTGGTATTGCCAGGACATTCTCCAGCTTCGCACTCAGCGGGACCGCGCACTCCGGGGCAATCATGTTCACCCCTGCATCCATGCACTTGTATACCTCGCGACGCACGTCCTCCGGTTTGCCGGAGTACAGCGTCTCGGGATTGTTGATGTTGCCCACAAGGGCGGTTCGTCCGCCGACCACGTTCATCGACTCCTGTGGATCGTTTTTCGAGTCGAAGTGGAACGCTGCCATGCCTGACTGGGCGATATAGTCCATCCGGTCGAGGGTCCGACCGCAAATATGCAGGATTAGGGGTGCATGGATACGCTCAACCATCTCCTGGTGTATCTCCAGCAGAAACTGTTTGTAGTAGTCGCCGCTCACCAGGTCGCCGGTGGCGTGGTCTGGAAAGGTCAGGGCGTCGGCGCCGGCCGCTATCTGGGCCTGGCCGTGCAACACCGCAACCTCTTTGAGCAGGTGCAGGCATCGCAGCGCCATGTCTGGCTCATCGATGCTCATCAGCAGGAACTGCTGGACGCCGAAGACGTGGTATGCCAGCGTCCACGGCCCCATCGTCTTGCCGATGATGGCCACCTCGTTGCCAAGCTCGCTCTTGAGTATCTCCGTAGCCTTGATGACGCACTGAACGTCTGGGTGTTCGAGGAACCCTGGCGGTATCTGGATTTCGTCGGGACCCTTCCAGATAGGATCGCCCATACGTACCGACGGCCAGTTGTCCTTCTGCTCCCATTGCACGTCACACCCAAGGGCTGAGGACTCCTGCACGATGGTCGCGTGATGATAGGTAGAGTCGAAGCCCAACTCGGTGTGGCCAGTGGCTGCTAGCCGCGCGCACAACTCAGGGATACGGGCCGAATCCGGGAACGGCGCCTCCACCATATCCATCAGCTCGACCGTAAAAACGCTGGTCGGGTTACACAGAGGCGGCCGATCGACGGGTTCACCCGCAAGGGCAGCCATTACGCGCTCACGCGGGGTCATAGTCTCGGCGAAGGGCAAATCTGTCTCCTCTTCGGCTTACGTCGGTGGGGAGAATCCCAGGGTGCCGGTGGTCATCTGCCCTCGGAGGGAGTCCGCCTCCAGCATGTCTTCGACGCGGGTCACGTTCCTGGCGTATGGCAATAGCAATCGCACCAACTCGTCGTGGCGGTGGCCGCAAGTAAAGGAGATGCCCCCGTCTTCTGTCTTGTCCATCTCCCCATAACGCACGAACCCGGAGGTCACGGCCCTCAAGCGAGCGGCCTTGTTCGGGGCCTCACCATCGGCCTTGACGTAGTAGGCGACTCGTCCGTCTACCTCTTTGGAGTCGACCCCGAGCATCATCCCGGTCCGCAGGTCTTTTACCGCAACCTCCCCCTCAGGGAGCGAGAAGTTGGGGTCTTTCTCGACCGCTTGCATCATGAGGAATTTGGTGGGACGAGGGTGGATGATCCCGCAGGAAGCCCGCACCTGATTGTGCGCATCGGCCACCGCCTCAAACCCGCCGAGGGCGACTAGTTGGTCGCGTATCTTACGAATCCTCGCCTTGACGCCCTCGATTCGGCTGAATGTCCAGACGGTGGCAACGCCGTCCTTCTCGTACAGGCCCACCGAGATGTCGTTGAAGTTCGGGTCTAGAGGTACCAGTTCCAAGCACCGACCATATCGCTCCAGTGTTTCAATGACTCCCGAAACGCTTCTCGTCGTGGCTCCGGCCATTTCGCTCTCCTGAAATACCGAGGATGCTCGCCCTAGGCGCTACTCAACGCGGATGATCTGGGACAGGGCGTTAATATGACTGGGTGTCGTTCCGCAACACCCGCCAAGGATGTTGATGCCGAGATCGGCCAGCTCCTTGAATCGCTCGGCCATGTAGTCGGGGGTTTCATCGTACACGATCTGCCCCTTCCTAATCGCTGGTATCCCGGCGTTGGAGTGTACTAGAAGGTAGCCATCGGTGGCGCTTCGCATCTGTTTCGCGATCTCGACCATATTGTCGATACCATTGCCGCAGTTCGCACCCGTCACGTCCGCTCCGGCCTCCCGCAGCTCCACCACCGCGCGCTCTGGCTGGACTCCCATCATTGTGAAGAAGCCGCGCGGTCCCTTGTCGTAGGTCATTGTCACTATGACTGGCAGATTGGTGGCTTCCTTGACTGCGCTGATGGCCAAAGTGGCCTCTTCAAGGGCGGTAATGGTCTCGATGAGTATGGCGTCGGCGCCGCCTTCCGCGAGAGCCGTCACTTGATCCTTAAACGCTTCGAGCATTTCAGCCTCGGTGACCTCGCCCAGGGGCTCCAGAAACTCGCCTGACGGACCTACCGATCCCGCCACCAGCCCGCCCGGAGGCGCTGCGCTGCGGGCATGTTGTGCCGACAGCCTGTTGAACTTGGCCACGCGATCGCCGTGGCCGTACTTGTTGAGCATGAACTTGTTGGCGCCGAATGAGTTGGTGAGCACCATGTCTGATCCCGCGTCGAAGTAGTCCTTAGCCATCTGCCGAACCGTCTCCGGGTGGCTGGCATTGAATTCTTCAGGGCAACCACCGGGCTCGAGTCCGTGGGACTGGAGGTATGTACCGGTGGCTCCGTCGGAGATGAGGACTCCGCCGCCCAGCAGCCGTTCCAGGAGTCGGCTTTGCTTCACACTAGTCCGTACCATGTGCGCTCCAGTCGTCGACGGCCCCGGGCGCGGGATTCCTCTTGCCCGAGTCGTGCAACTCCCGTACTCGTTTCACGAAGTCCCTGGGGAAGTTTTTGTTCAGGTTTTCCGTGAGTGCCGTCGCCGTGTCCTCCGCACTCCCGTCTGCTTCCTCGTAGTCGCCCCATTCCCACGCGTCTAGGTAGTCGTCCGTGCCTGCGCTACCGTCGAACATTGAGATGGAGTCGACACCCTGCTGGAACCGGTTGTCAAGCGGCTTGGTTACCTGGCCCGAGGCGTCTTCCGCCTGAACCTGTACAGGTATCTCTTTCCAATACATTTTTCGTATTCGCGCCATCGGTTCGGTCTCCGAGAATGGTTCGTTGAATTGGCGGGCTGGCCGGAAGGAAGGCCTGGTGAGAGTGTCGGACCACGCCTCACCCCTCCTTATCCAGCGTGCGAAGCCCCATTATATCTACCTTTGGCTACTGGGTCGAATCTCCCGGCTACGACAGGCGCGGTCGTGGCGCCTTCGTCTGCTATTATTGGAGGCGCCTTCAACCGGCCCGAGGATTGACGCATGATTACACAGAGCACACTGCCGGACGATACCGGCCACTTCGACAGATTTGGCGGGCGTTTTGTTCCCGAGACGCTCATGCCTGCCCTGGACGAGCTATCCGAGGCTTTCGAAGAGTCTAGGACCGACTCCGCCTTTCAGCGGGAGTTAAGTCGCCTGTCGCATCACTACGCAGGCCGTCCGACGACGCTCTACCACGCGGAAAACCTGAGCCGCGAACTTGGCGGGGCCCAGATCTACCTAAAGCGTGAAGACCTGGCCCATACCGGTGCCCACAAGATCAACAACGCCCTCGGACAGGGTCTTTTGGCGAAGCGCATGGGGAAGCAACGGATCATTGCCGAGACGGGTGCAGGTCAGCACGGCGTGGCGACTGCCACCGTATGCGCCATGCTAGCTCAGGAGTGCATTGTCTACATGGGCGAGGAGGACATCCGACGCCAGTCGCTGAATGTCCATCGCATGAAATTGCTCGGAGCGAGCGTTGAGCCTGTTGGCTCGGGCAGCCGGACCCTGAAGGATGCCATCAACGAGGCCATCCGTGACTGGGTCACCAACGTCGACACAACCCACTACCTGATCGGCAGCGTCGTCGGCCCCCATCCCTACCCGATGATGGTCCGGGAATATCAGTCGGTCATAGGTCGCGAGGCTCGATCGCAATTCATAGAGGCCACTGGCAGCCTGCCCGACTACGCAGTAGCCTGCGTGGGTGGGGGCAGCAATGCAATCGGCCTGTTCCACGAATTTGTCCCTGACGAGGCTGTACGGCTCATCGGCGTTGAGGCGGGCGGAGAAGGCACCGATGGAGGTTGCTCCTCAGCCACTCTGTCCGCCGGTAGCGTCGGAGTTCTACACGGCAGCATGTCGTACCTGTTGCAGGACGACGACGGCCAGGTAATAGAGGCCCACAGCATCTCGGCGGGCCTGGACTATCCCGGCGTCGGTCCGGAGCACAGCTACCTCAAGGACATTGAGCGCGCTGAGTATGTAAGTATCACCGACAACGAGGCACTGGAGGGATTCCAGCTACTCTGTCGCACCGAGGGCATCATCCCCGCCCTGGAGTCCGCCCACGCCATCGCCCATGCAAGCAAGCTTGCGCCGACACTGGGGAAGGACGAGACGGTCCTGGTTTGTCTGAGCGGCCGTGGCGACAAGGATATGGACACCGTCATCGACGCGCTCGGCCTACGGTAGGGTTTTTGCATGATGCGTTGCGTTGGAAGGATGGAGCCTCAGATTGGCAAAGAGCATCGCCGAAACGGTCGAGGAGTACCTAGCTGAGTTGACGTAGGACCGGCACTGGTCCATCGCCGCCGTACGGGATGTGATCCTCTCACATCGGCCGACCGGGTACGTCGATATCATGCAACATGGCATGATCGCGTATGTGATTCCACTGGAAGAGTTCCCCGTGACTTAAAACGGGCAGCCGTTGATATACGCCCAGCTTGCTTCCCAAAAGTCCTATATGTCCCTGTATCTGATGAGCATCTACGGCGACCAGACCGCTGAACGCTGGTTCGTAGATCAGTACATGGCAACTGGCAGGAAACTTGATATGGGCAAGTCGTGTGTGCGCTTCAAGAAGCTGGTAGATCTATCCCTGGACGTGATTGGCAAGGTCATCGCACGCACTCCCGTGGCCGAGTTCATCGAGCTGTACGAGGCGTCGAGGAGCAGACCCAGGGCACGGCGAGCCTCCTGACCCGCCTAGCCCCCTAACTACTCCCTGAACTTGAACGCGTACAGGTCGGCATCCTTCAGCGCGAACCGCAGGCGGCACGGCTTTCCAACTAGGCCGCTCAAGTCGCCGACCCCATGCCAGGTAACCCCGCCCTCGATATCATCGCCGAAGTGGTCGGGACAGTCGGCCATCGCAAACTTCGGCAAGGCAACGCCATTGGCGTCCTGGATCTCGACCCTAACGCTGCCGACCGCCGAAGTCGAAAAATTCAGCTCCAGCGAGCCTCCCGTGAAGGTCATGGGGTGGGTCGTGAACTCCCCACCCGATGCCCCGGCGTTTACCGAGACGAACCCGTCGGTTCGGACCGTGTATCGGCGAACATTCACCGATCGCGTCCTGAGCCCCTCCATGCCGTACAGCGATATCTCGGTGGGGGAGGTTTGGTGTATCCCGCGCTCCATGTATATCGCCCGCTCGTGCCAGTTGCTCTTGTCAGGCCCGGGGCGCACGAACGCCTCCATGAAGCTGCGATCGAAATTGATCCCATCACGGCTCGACATGAACACGATGTCGCTGATTCCCTCTCCGCCGTACCAGTCCGGGTCAGGAGTGCGCTCAGGCACATACCTGGACGGGAACATCAAATAGATCCCGGGCGCGCGCTCGTATGGGACGCAGGCGCTCGTGTACAGGTGCTCGAATGGCGTGTCGCCGGCCGTAATCGATTCAAAGTCGGTCCAGTTGCGGAAATCCTTCGAGGTAGTTCGCCTGATCCAGCGCACGCCCCCAATGAAAATGCCTTCCCCTGCGACCGCCCTCGTGTAGATCACGTACTCGCCCCGTGCCTCGTCCCAGAAGGGTATGTTCATCGTGTCGAATGGCCCCTCGGTGAGGATGGGGTCCTGCATGATCCTCCAGTCCTTGCCGTCATGAGACCCCAGTGCGACGACGACCAACTCCTTGCCCTCGCACCTGATACCCACCGCCTTGAAACGCTCCTTCTCCTTCGCATTCGGGTTGGTATCGAGAAATACGCCCAGCAGCCCGCTCGGGCCCATCCACACCAGGTTATTGTCCTTGGATCCCTCAAACTCGTGGAGCCCCAGGCGCGGCTTGACCCACGTGATGCCATCGAGGCTCTCGGCGTAGGCGGTCTTCCTGAACCACGATATCTTCGGGTTGTCGAATATCGAGGCATCGTCGCAGGTGTACCAGGCCTTGTAGATGTTGCCATCCTTGACCGTGGACATGCCTCCGACATAGCCCATCTCCCAGGGGTTCTCCGGTAGGATGGCGGCGTTGTGCTTTACAGCCGGGTGCAAGCGACGTCGCGCCCCGTCAGAGGTGGCGATCCAATGGTCGTCCATGAATAGCTGCAGATTTGTACCGATCGCCTCGGGTGCTCTAACGCTCACTTTGTTCCCCTTCTGTTTTCTAGCTGGGGTCTGGCTATGCTACTACAGCCTCGTGTCATACTGAGGAGGTCCCATAGAAGTATCTGGGGTGGGGGCCACGCACCCTCGGTGGCCTAGTAGAACCCCTCCTCGCGAGATCCTTCTCATCCGCTCAGGGTGACACGGGCTAGTTCGATGCCACTGTGAATTTCAGCAATCAGTTCTACTCCCGAATCCTACCCACAACACGTCTAACCGCGTCCACAAGTCCATCGACGTGCTTTTCAGTAGTCAGCGTGGACAGCGACCCCGCACAGCTTTGCTGAAGCAGGATGCC
>JASLXL010000251.1 GCA_030740335.1 SAR202 cluster bacterium
GGCATTTCTCCCCCTTTCTCCGGCCCAGGTTACTAACATTACACCTGGACCAGTTTTCGGGGGGCAGGTCAAGCCTCCAGAACTGTCCAATTTCGCTGACACCCTACGGAAACGTCTGCTGCACTACCTTGTGGGCCTTCTCGGAGGCCAGGCCGCCAGCCTGCATGCACGGGACCATGTCTGCCAGCACACGGTCGGGGTCCCGCCACAGACGGTACTTTTTGTACTTGTCCTCGTATTCGATGTCCAAAGCCCGAGCGAAGACGCTGAGATAATGCTCTATGGCGAGAGGGTACTGCTCTTCGTAAGCGCAGATTAAGCGCTGGCACCCGTGATAGAGGGGTGCAAAGGCCTCGACGCCAATGTAGTAGGCCTGTTGCAGTTGCCCCTCGATGATCTCCTTCCAGACATCCATTCCCGTAGCCTGCTGGGCGTCCGGCGAGCAGGCCCGCCCCAGCCGAGTGTCGCTCTCAAGAGTCACGTATTCCAGGCCGGGGACTCTCCGCAGAAGGGTCTCTGCCGCCCGGGCTTCGGCCAGACCCTTTGGGTCGCTGGAATGGTAGTGGAGAGTCACCCGCTGGCGCACCTCTCGTTTGAACTCCAGTTCATCGACGTGTTCCGCGAGAAACTCGGTGACATGCTGTGTCTGGAAGGAGGAGGGCAATTGGAAGATCTCATCGTAGTAGGTGATGCATGAGGGACACCACATGACCACCCGCTCGGGCTGGAAGCGCTCCAAAAAGCGAACTGCGTTGCGGCCCATGGACTGAGCAAGCTCTATGTCGCCGAAGCTGTGGTACCCACCGCCGCAGCAGTAGGCCGGACCGCCGACCGCCACATGGTCTACCCCCAGAAGGTCAAAGATGTCGATAACGGTGCGAACCATGTGGGATGTCCGAAGCACGTTGCACCCCAGGTAGAGCACCACTCGGTGGGGCTCCTCCTCTCTGGGAGGCACCGCTCGCCATTTCTTGTCCTCAGGAAGGGTCGTCAGGTCGTGGAGAAGGCGTATTTCTCGAAAGTATCCTGAATAGTCAAAATCTGACACTTTGCGGCTTGGTGCTCTCTTCACCATTGCTGTTCGCCACCTCTTCTCCAGCATTCCCCGTATTGTAAACCGGAATTACCCATATCAGACTGCCTGGGCGTAACCGAGACGCCATTCTTGACGAGAGCCATGGTGGTATCACTCCCGAACACCGTCAACCATCCAATCAAGTTCACAAAACCATCCGGCGGCGTCTTGAACTAGTCTTCGATGGGCAGCGGAGGTGGCTTTCACTACGTTCGCACCCCATTTGAACTCTCCGGGCACGCATGCCGCCCTTAGTTGCTTCTTTTCACCTCTGATGACCTCAAGTATATTCGCTACCCTGGTGCTGGATGGAGCCGGGCGATACGCTCCGATACTTGCCGGAATATCTCCCGGGACACTGCCACCTCGGCAAGTTGAAACACCAACCTCCTGGCATGCCGCACCAGACGTCCACCCATCTTGATGAGCTTGGTCTGCACACTTCGCAGTGACCAGTGTTTCACTGACTTGACCTGCCCCCATCTTTGTACCACTCGTTATGTCATTCCCACAAGGGCAACTCATGATCACTTTAAGAGGGTGCTCCGAAGAGGAATCTTTTTGGAGATGGGGAGGGCCGAACTCTGTCGATGCTATACGATCCTGTCAAAACGCGAGCCAGCGGGCAGTCCACTCCGAGACCGCCTCGATCCACGCACCGGCGAGAATCCCGAAGTAGATCGCCAGGGCCAGGCCGAGGCTGCCGGCGCGATAACCGCCGACGATCCCAGCATCCTCCAGCCCGCGCCTTCGGCTCTCATAGGACATACCTTCCGAATAGTATCGAGCACGCCCGTTTAACGGCAGCGCCATTATAGTCCAGATTCCCCACGGCGTACACTCTGTTTGACACCCCCGGGGGCCTAAACTACAATCGATTGAGCGCCACCGGGCCGCTCTGTCTTCAGGCATTCACGCCGTAGCTGGCGTTTTGCGCCGCGAGCCCATCCGCAGACCCCCGATCAGTAAAGAGACATTATATGACCAGCGACGAAATCCGAGAAGCATTCCTCAGCTACTTCGAGAGCCAGGACCACCTCAGAATGGCCAACTCACCGCTCATACTGGTGGGCGATCCGACCCTGCTGCTTACCAGCGCGGGTATGGTCCAGTTCAAGCCCTACTTCTCTGGCGAAACGACACCCACGAACCCGCGCCTGACCTTCTCCCAGAAGTCCTTCCGCACCGTGGATATCGACGAAGTGGGGGACTCGACACACCTGACGCTGTTCGAGATGCTGGGCAACTTCAGCATCGGAGACTACTTCAAAAAGGAGGCCATAGTGTCGTTGGTCTACGATGTTGTCAGTAGTTAACTGGTCAGGGAAAATGTCAGTTCATGAGAGGACTGACATTGAGCGCAAAGGAACAGAACAGGTTACAGGTGTTGAACGGACTGTTGTCGGGTCAGTGGTGTATGAGTGAGGCAGCCCGAGTCATGGGGGTGAGTGAACGGCATGGATGGCGACTACTAGCAGCCTATGGGAAGGAAGGCGCAGCAGCCCTGGTGCACAAGAGCCGGGGACGTAAGCCATCCAACGCCACGCCGATGGAGACGCAAGATTGGGTGGTGACCCTGGCGCAGGAGCGCTACAGGGGGATCAATCATAGTCACCTGACCGAGTTGTTGGCCGAACGGGAGGGAGTGACATTGTCTCGGCCCACGGTGAGGCGCATCCTGGTGAGAGCTGGAGTGGACAGTCCACGGCAACGTCGTCCACCACGGCATCGATGCCGCAGAGAGAGGATGCCACAGGAGGGGATGATGCTCCAACTGGATGGGAGCTATCATAGGTGGCTTGAGGATCGTGGACCCTGGCTGACGTTGCTTTTGGCTGTGGACGATGCCACAGGGACGGCGCCCTATGCACTGTTTCGAGAACAGGAGGATATCCAGGGGGTACTTGTCCCTTCTTGAGGGCATCATCGAACGTAAGGGTATTCCCCTTTCGGTGTACACCGATGGTCATGCTGTGTTCCATAGCCGTCGTGATCGTCGGGGTTCTGGTGAGGTGAGCGTGGGCGGTTCGTCGACCCAGGGGTCTCGTGCCCTTGGGGAACTGGGAATCACTCAGATATCGGCCAATAGTCCCGAGGCGAAAGGGAGGGTAGAGCGAGCCAATGGCACCTTCCAGGACCGTCTGGTGGCGGAATTACGCCTGGCAGGGGCCGGCACTTTGGCAGAGGCCAATCAGGTGTTAGCAGACTTTCTGCCTCGTTTCAACCAACGCTTCGGTGTACCTGCAGCCCAGCCAGAACCTACCTATCGTCCATTGGGTCCAGAACTGGACCTTGCTGGTGTGCTGTGCATCAAGGAACAGAGGAGAGTGGCGAGGGATAACACGGTGCAGTATCACGGTCAGACCTTGCAGCTGTATCCAGGAGATGATCGACCCAGCTATGCGGGGTCACGGGTAGAGGTCCAGGAGCGTCTGGACGGCCGTGTTGTCGTGAAATGCCATGGGAAAGTACTGACTCCTCAACAGGCACCAGCCCTGGCATCTGAACTTCGCTCTTACATCACATCGCCACCTGTGGTCCCGTATGTATTGGCCCCGATACCTCAAAGGCCTGTTAGGGTCCTAAAACCCCGGGGACCGCTGGCAGGAGGGACCATCTGGTATCAGGATCCGGCCAGGAAGCAACTGCACCGGGACCTGGTGTTGGCTGGTATGGAGCGGGCGAGGCAGCGTGGCAAGCGCATCGGCAGGCCAAAGGTGAGTGATGAGCCTGGGTTTGAGGAGCGGTTCAACGAGGTAGTCGAGCGCCTCGGAAGAGGGGCTATTCCTCGGCGGCAGGCCGCCCCCCTGGAACTGGGGATTGGTTTCGCGACCCTCAAACGCCTCCTGGACGGCCACATCGCGTCTCGAACATGATCGTCTGTCCCGACCCCTCGATTCACTGACACGGCTACGGCCTTGATCTAATTCTTTTACTGGAAGGTGCGACTGACATAATCCCTGAACACCGAGGGCAACATCGTCACCACCGCCGGATACCGCCAGGGAGGCCCCGGCCCCGGCATCTACGTTTTCTCGCCGTCGGGCGAGGTGTTGGAGACCCATCCCACACCGATGGACCGGCCAACCAACTGTAGCTTCGGCGGCCCCGACCTGACCACGCTCTACGTGACCACCGGCGAGGGGCACCTGCTCAAGGTTGAGACCGAACGCCGTGGAAGGTTCTGGTTCCCGCCGTCGAGCTAACCCTCAGCCAATAACCCGAGTGCATCCAGTCTTTTGATAGCCCTGCCGGTTGCCAATATTCGGATTACCGGCGAGAGAAAAAAAGAAGGAGGAAATATGACGGACGAGACGATTAGAATTGGATTCGTGGGCGCGGGCGACAACACCAGGGTCAGGCACATCCCCGGCTTCAGGAGGCAGGAAGGAGTGGAACTGGTCAGTGTCTGCAACCGCAGCAGGGAGTCCAGCCAGCGCATTTCAGACGAATTCGACATTCCCGTCGTATATGACAACTGGCTCGATCTGGTCCAGGCCGACGACACCAACGCCATCTGTATAGGCACCTGGCCGTACACCCATCGCACCATGGTACTGGCGGCGCTTGAGGCCAATAAGCATGTCCAGGTTGAGGCCCGTCTCTCCATGAACGCTCCGGAGGCCTACGAGATGCTGGCCGCTTCCCAGGCGAAGCCGCATCTCATCACCCAGGTCATTCCGGCCCCTCACACCCTGATGGTGGACAACATGATCAGGGACCTGATCGCCGACGGGTATATCGGCGACCTCCTGTCTATGGATATGAGGTCGTCGAGCCCCTACCGCACCAAATCACAAATGCTGGACGGCGGTTTCATCGATCGCAGTGCCCCGATCGAATGGCGCCAGGACCGAGACCTGAGCGGGAACAACATCATGCACATGGGTATCTGGTACGAGTCCGTGATGCGATGGATCGGCCATGTCTCCAGCGTTCTCGCGCAGACCCGCGTCAACGTTCCCATGCGCCCGAACACGGACGGTACGCCTGCCTTTATTTCCATCCCGGACCAGGTCGAGATACTCTGCGATACGTACTCGGGTGCGCTGGTCCACATCCAGTTCAGCGACGTGTTCGGCCTGGCGGCACCCAGCCAGATATGGTTCTACGGTACAGAAGGCACCATCTGCCTCGATGGGGAGAAAATGACCCTCACGGGCGGACGTAAAGGCGACGACAAGCTGTCGCCCATCGAGGTCCCTCCTGAAAAGGTCAAGGTCGAGCGAATGGAGGAAGAGTTCATCAACGCTATCCGCGGGCTCGAACCGATAACGCACACCAGCTTCGAATTTGCCGTGAAGTACGTGGAGTTTACCGAAGCGGTCAAGGTAAGCGCCCAGACCGGCCAGAAAATCCACCTGCCGCTGTAGCAGACCTGGAGCCTAGAAAAACTATCGAGGGTGTGTCCATGACAGGCCGATGGGTCGCCTTTGCCGCCTGAGAGGCTGACCTTCGGCCAGTACGTTTCGGACTGGCTAGAAACCGCCGTCAAACCCACTGTGCGCCCGTATACCTTCCAGAGTTACAATATGCTGGTGCGGAAGCACATATCTCCAGAGTTAGGCGGCGTCAGGCTGGCCCGCCTCACTCCCCAACAGATTCAAGGCTTCCTGAATGAAAAGCTGGAAAGCGGCCTATCCCCTCGTACCGTCCAATACCTTCATGCCGTGGTACGCCGCGCGCTGGGCCAGGCCGAACGCTTTGGACTGGTATCGCGGAACGTCGCCCGCCTGGTTACTCCTCCCCGTGTTCCCAAGGCCGAAGTACATCCGTTGACGCCGGGTGAAGTGAAGCGCCTACTCGCTGTCGTCCAGGAAGACCGCCTGAGCGCGTTGTACACCGTAGGCGTCGCCCTCGGCTTGCGTCAGGGTGAAATCATGGGGTTGCGATGGTCGGCTGTGAACCTTGAAGCCGGAATGCTCACTGTCCACACATCGTTTCAATGGCATGATGGGAAGCCGCAACTCGCAGAGCCGAAGACAGCCAAGAGCCGCAGGACCGTGAGACTTCCCGACGTGTGCATACAGGCCCTTCACGTCCATCGGGGACGGCAAGCCCTCGAACGCGCTTACATGGGGGCCGCATGGCAGAACAAGGACAACCTAGTTTTCGTCCAAGAAGATGGAAGACCGCTGTCCCGCTCGGCTGTTACGCATCGGTTCTGGCGCATCCTTGAAGCCGTCGGTATTCCGAAGCGCCGCTTCCACGATCTCAGGCACACTTGCGCAACGCTGCTACTCGCCCAGGGCGTACCCT
>JASLXL010000252.1 GCA_030740335.1 SAR202 cluster bacterium
GTAGGCACTCTCTCGAGCCATGCCCTTTTCGATCAAAGCCAGTAGGACTCTTTGTGAGAATAGCACTCCGCGGGTAGAGTCCACATTCTTGCGCATCCGATCCGGATACACGTGCATCTTCCTGACCACACCGGTGAAAAGATCCAGGATGTAGTCCAGGGCCATAGACGAGTCGGGAAGGATAATACGCTCAGCAGAGGAGTGGCTGATGTCACGCTCACCCCACAGTGCGACGTTCTCCAGCGCAGTCACCGCGTGCCCGCGAATCAATCGCGCTATGCCGCAGACCCGCTCCGACAACTCAGGATTGCGCTTGTGAGGCATCGAAGAAGATCCCGGTTGTCCCTTGGGGAACCACTCGGCGACCTCCCTGATCTCAGTCCGTTGTAGAGATCGTACCTCTGTTGCAAATTTTTCGAGCGACGCGGCGATCAGAGCCAATGTCGTAACAAATTGCGCATGACGGTCGCGCTGCAGTACCTGGTTCGAGACCGGCGCGGGGCTCAGACCAAGTCGCTCACATACCCCCAACTCGATTGACGGCGGTACCGTCGCGTGGGTGCCGACCGGTCCGGAAATCTTTCCGAACGCCATCGTGGCTCGCGCCTGCAACAGACGCTCACGGTTGCGACGCATCTCGTCCCACCACAAGGCGAGCTTCAAACCAAAGGTTACCGGCTCGGCGTGCACTCCATGGGTTCGCCCCATCATCAGCGTGTCGCGGTGCTCTAGAGCCCTTTCCTGAAGGGCATCAAGGAGGCCGTCGATTTCCACAACTAGCAGGTCGGCGGCCTCAAGGAGTTGCAGGCTTGTTGCCGTGTCCCAGACGTCGCTCGTGGTCATGCCCAGGTGCAGCCAGCGGCCCTCGGGTCCAATGAACTCTGTTATGGAGCTCAGGAACGCTGTCATTTCATGGCGTGTCTCGCCCAGAATTTCGTTCAGCCGCTCCATGTTGAACGTAGCGCCCCGGAGCAGTTGCATGTCCTCTTCAGGCACAACGCCTTCAGCGGTCCAAGCCTCTGATGCCGCCAACTCGATCTGAAGCCATTTCTCGTACTTGTTTTCCTCAGACCAGACCCGCTTCATCTCGGATCTAACGTACCGTTCGATCAACCTGAAAGCCTCCTCACAATTTGTGCACAATCAAGATTACACTACGAAGCCACGACCGACTACCCGAGTTATTCGCGATTTAGCCAGAGCAATGAACCTCCTCGCCATCGAGGGATCGGACCAAATTGAGAATGTCTTGTTCCTCTCTGCATAGGTCTACCCCGACGGCCCACGGGGCAGCCCACGCCGGGCCACCCGCGTGATTAGTACGTCGGTAAGCTCAACGTGAGGCGAGTCCGGCTCGGTACTCTTCGTAAGATGCACTAACGTCGGCGTGTTTGTTGGCGAGGATCTGTGCGGCGAAAAAGGCCGCGTTGCGTGCGCCCCAGGAGCCAATGGCCACGCACGCTACCGGAATCCCAGGTGGCATCTGCGCGATCGCGTGCAGGGCATCAACTCCCCCGAGGTCGCTGGAAGGCAAGGGAACACCAATCACAGGTAGCGTAGTCCAGGATGCCATGACCCCGGGCAAGCCGGCCGATCCGCCAGCCTGCGCGATCAGCACCTCAATGCCGCGCTCGCGAGCGCCCTGCGTGTACTCCCTGACTTTGTCTGGCGTTCGGTGGGCGGACGCGAAGACCACCTCATATGAAATACCGAGTTGATCTAGGACCGCCGACGTCTCATCGCCATAGGTCTGATCAGACTTACTTCCCAATACGACACCTACGAGCGGCATATCGTACTACCTCCTGTTTTATTTCGATTCATAGTTAACTAAGCCACCACCATCGGCACAAGCATTTCCGCCGGGGTCAAGCCACCATGCTGAGAGACCGCCTCATGCTCCTCCTGCGACTCGTCGGGGACCTTTGGGTAGTCATAATCCATCAACCACGTACCTTTCGATACAGCCATGTGAGTACCGACACGTCGCGCCATTACCGGTGACAGTGGTCCGGGCCCGTAAAGCTTCATCTCCTTCAATTCGTCAATGGTCAACAGGTAGAAGCCTTCCCGGAACCTTTCCCGGAACAGAACCTCAAAATCAGCCTCGGCGCCCCTCTTGCATGCAAAACTCATGGTGCGGCCGGTACCCCAGGGCTCATGATCCACATAGGCCATCAGCGGGTCCGCCGGGTCAATCGAATAGACCTCATCCTTGGCGTAGTCGACCAAGCCATGGTCGGCCGTCATCACGATCTTGGCGCCCCCAGGCAAGGCATTTCTCAGCCAGGCCAGCGCAATGTCCACTCCAGCTGCCGCGCCCTGTGCCATCGGACTGGATGTCCCCGCCGAATGTGCAGCATAGTCCACATCCGGAATGTAGAGATGGCTAATTGTGTTCGACGACGCTCGCTTCACGCGGTCGGAGATCGCACCTACCGCGTCGCCCAACTTTTCGTAGCCGGTGTGAGGGCTGATGCCACTAGTATACGTAGAGAAGGCCGAGCCCACGAGACTCTTCGGTAGATAGCTCGCGGTGTCCCACTTTGGAGACTCCATCAGCGAAGGTACCGTATACGCTTCGCTCGGTGCCATTCCCAGTTCGGAAAGGTCCTTGTCGTCCGACCGTCTGACGTACTTGATGATAGTCGAGACGGCATCTATCTCTTCCAAATACACGTGCCAAGCCGGCAGCCCGTGTTCCGCCGGCCACCTCCCGGTCGCCAGCGAAGCCAGCACCACAGGCGTACTCGACGGGAACACGGTCAGTAATTCAGTGGCAACGTGACTGGCAATGAACGAATCCAGATCCATAGCACGAACGGCGCTCATCCCCAGACCATCAGCCATCACCAATATCAGATGATCGCAAGGACCGATCAGATCGGCGAGTGCGTCATGGCCGGGAGTGTAGGTCGCGGTGGACGCGCCCACAAGGCTGCCAACAGCACTGGCGAGGTCGACGATGTTGGGCGTGTCAGCCGACGGGCGCAAAAGCTCCGCTGACTCAAATGCCGCTAGCAGATCGTTGATGTCGCTCATTGGAGGGCGTTCATGATGCGCTGGAAGTACTTGGTTCGCTGGGCGATCCGATGAGCACCAGCAAAGCGACAACACCAAATAAGAATCCCAGGATGAGCCACTTGCCGCTGTTCTTGCGTTTTAGGCCCGCCACAGAGGCGCAAAATCCCGCGAATACTAACGAGTGTACAAGGATCAAGAACAGCAGGACTTCCATCAACACACTCCCGAGACTCTTTATCCGTTTGATCAAATCGCCGACCGCATTCAGAGGCGACTACTCGATGAGGGCTATGTCCCCTCTGTGGAACGAGCCTGAAAACCGAATGCGGCTCACCCCTTCGTACGCTCGGCGTCTCGCTGCTTCCAATGTCTCTCCGGGAGCAGACACCGCTAGTACCCGGCCTCCTGCTGTATTCACCACGTTGCCGTCCAGCCGCGTGCCAGCATGAAAGACCATAACACCCGGCGACATCTCGTCTAGCCCGTCGATTGGGAACCCGGTGGCGTACTTGCCCGGATACCCCCCAGAGGCCAGGACCACAGCCACGTGTGACTGATCGTCCCACTCAAGCGACGCCGCTGAAACATCGCCCGAGGCGACGCAAATCAGGATTTCCAGCAGGTCGCTCTTCAATCGAGGCAATACAACCTGGGCCTCGGGGTCGCCCAGTCTGCAGTTGAACTCGACGACCTTTGGCCCGTCCATGGTTATCATCAGCCCGGCGTATAGGATTCCTCGAAACGGGCTGCCCTCCGACGCCATGGCCCCCACTACTGGCTCCACTATCTCTTGGTGGACACGGGACTCCATCTCGTCATTCCATAGAGCTGCGACAGGCGGGCTGTAGGAGCCCATGCCACCAGTGTTCGGTCCAACATTGCCGTCTCCTACGGGCTTGTAATCGCAGGCCGCGATCATCGGCGAGATACGCTCGCCGTCGATAAACGCGAACACGCTGATCTCCTGACCAGTCATATATTCCTGAACCAGGACGCCTGGGGCCTCATCCACAAGTCGCTGCCGGAGTGCGGCCAGAGCCTCGTCGTGGTCTAACGCCACAACGACGCCTTTCCCCGCCGCTAGTCCGTCGGATGCTACGACGATAGGTGGCTCCTGGGCCAAAATGTAGTTGCGAGCGGTTTCGAAGTCTGTGAACTTTCGAGTTGAGGCTGTGGGCACTCCGTGCTCTCGCATGAGGTCCTTGGCGAACCACTTGCTCGACTCAATGCGAGCCGCCGCTGCCGTAGGCCCGAACGCAAGAATTCCGGCCGAATCAAGCCTATCGACCAGCCCCGCCGCAAGAGGTACCTCGGGTCCCACGACGACAAAATCAACCTTTGATTCAGCGGCGTATTCGACCAGGGCGTCAATGTCCTCGGCGTCAATAGGTACATTGGTGGCGATCCCAGCCGTCCCAGCATTGCCGGGTGCTACGAGCAGCGTATCCAGCCGTGGAGATTCAACTAGCCGCGTTGCAAAGGCGTGTTCACGCCCTCCGCTGCCAACCAGTAGTACGGTGAGATCGCTACGTTCCAGTAGTGAAAGTGGCAATGTGAGCGTCTACCTGGAAGCGTACAGAGCGCGTGAACACCCGCGTTGCCTGACGAAAAAAATCATTCCCACTCGATGGTTCCCGGCGGCTTGCTGGTGATGTCGTAGACAACCCGGTTGATGTCCGGAACCTCATTAGCGATGCGACTTGAGATGCGGGCGAGCACCTGGTAGGGCAGCCGCGCCCAGTCGGCGGTCATCGCCTCGTCGCTCGTCACCGCCCTAATAGCCACTACATTGCCGTAGGTTCGGTAGTCGCCGCTCACGCCCACTGTGTGTACATCTGTCAGCACGGCAAATGACTGCCACATCTCGCGGTACAGGTCATTGCCTTTGATCTCGTCCATGACGATCCAGTCGGCCGACCGTAGCGTCTCGAGGCGTTCGCTAGTCACCTCGCCCATGATGCGAATTGCAAGCCCTGGTCCAGGGAAAGGTTGCCTGTAGACCATCGCCTCTGGCAGACCCAACTCCAGCCCGACCTCACGCACCTCGTCCTTAAACAGGTAGCGTAGGGGCTCCACGAGCGTCAACGCCATGTCCTTGGGCAGTCCGCCCACGTTGTGGTGGGTCTTGATCTTGGCGGAGACCGCGCTGTCGGCCGTCTTGCTCTCGATCACGTCGGGGTAGAGCGTGCCCTGGGTCAGGAAGTCCACGTGACCAGCGCGATCGGCGTGCTCGTCGAACACTTTGATGAATGTCTCGCCGATCGAGCGCCGCTTCTCCTCCGGGTCGGTGATGCCCTTGAGCCCGCTCAGAAACTGTTCCGAGGCCTGGGCGAAGACCAGCTTCGCCTTCAGGTAGGTACGGAAGGTCTCCAGAATGCGCT
>JASLXL010000253.1 GCA_030740335.1 SAR202 cluster bacterium
ATCTGCTCTGCGGTGTAACGCTTTCTCGACATGCTATCCCCTTTGCTCGTGTCCCAAATCCTAACTTTGGAAATGGGAACATTCCAGGGGGGCAGGTCATTGCCAAGACTAGGTCCAGGGTCCGCCTATGGACTCAAAACTCCCTGTCGCCTACGCCCGCCCCCTAGGCCACGGCCCGCCTTTGTCTCGATTTCTTGTGTGGGGACCCTTGGAAGAGACGGTCCGTAGACACCCTGGGTGGCCCTGTGGACGGGTTCGGCTCTTAGTTATTGCCTGGACCCCGATATCGTCCGGAAGGTTGTGTCATGGGTCAACTGGTTTATCTGTTCTAAGAGCAGCCAAAGACGACCAGCGTCGTGAGTGACAAAAGAACTCTCATCACCCCGGACACAAGGGACATCATCTGATTCTGATCTCGTACTTATTGAGCGTCTGAATCAGGTGCTGTCGGCCGACGGCTTCGACGACTTCGTGGAGGATCTGTGCGAACCTTTCTATGTACACCTGACCGAGAGCACGCCCGATCACATATTCTCGCCGCAACTCATTGTCTCCCAACGAATAAACCAATGGGACAATTTCAGATACCCACAAAAATACCCCCAAGGAATGGGCGGTGGCGTGTCTTTGAGCAGTGTACTTTAGAGTCGAGTGTTTCCGCAAGGTCCCCAACCTGCCTGATGCGAGGCCCGCCCCACGACACCTGGTCGGTCGTGCAGTGCCGAAGCCCGATCCGGAACGCTCCGCTAACGTCCAAGTAGTATTACGGGTGTCGCGAGCCACCGCGTTGCCCTAAATTGCGTTGCCGAGGCCGGGCGCCCACCGCCATCGGCGCCCTACCCCCCTACCCCCCGGGTCCCCCGTGAGCTGGCGCCGTCCCCCGGAAGACCCTGGGTAGCGCGCATCGGGATGCCGGCCGGGGACGCGGCGCAACGTGGGAGGCGGCAACCTGCGACCCCTCGGGTTGCACAGTAGCCCCCCAACCAAGCAAAGAGCGACGAAGCGTGACAGAAACCTTCTTTGAGCGACCTATACTGAACTCACCCTACGACACTTATTTCCGCGCCTCCCTTGCACTCTCGCGCCGCCAATGCCTGCGCGCCCTCAGTGCCGGCGCCGCCCTGGTGGCGACGTCCCCCCTTATTGGTTGTGCTGCTCCACCGGCCCCGCGGCGCGATGGCCGACCCAATGTCGTGTTCATTCTCGCAGATGACCTGGGATATGGCGACTTGGGTTGCTATGGCTCCACCGATGTGGACACACCGAACATCGACGCCCTGGCTGCCGCCGGCACTCGCTTCACGCAGTTCTACGTGACAGCGCCGGTGTGTACGCCATCGCGCATGTCCTTCCTCACAGGCAGACACTACAACTATGGCGTAGAGAACGACATCGGCATGGCCAGTTCCGAAGTCACTCTGGCCGAGATGTTCAGTGGCGCCGGGTACCGGACAGCTCTGTTCGGCAAGTGGCACATGGGAGTCCCCGATCGGTTCGGACCCAACAATCAGGGTTTCGACGAGTTTCTGGGTTTCAAGAACGGCGCCATGGACAACTACTCGCACTACTACTACTGGGGTGGCATGAATCGCCACGTGCTGTTCCGCGACGGGGAGCCGTACCACGAGGACGGTGTCTATTTCCCGGACATCGTGGTGCGGGAATCGACCCGCTTTATCCAGCAGAACCGCGACCGGCCTTTCTTCCTGTATCTACCCTTCAACATGCCGCACTATCCATTGCAGGCACCAGCCGGAGACGAGGAGCGCTTCTCTCATATTGAGGATCCGCTGCGTCGCCAGTTTTCCTCCTGCGTCTGGGCCATGGACCAGCGTATTGGCCAGATCGTCGCCTGCCTGGAGGACAACGGGCTGCGGCAGGACACCATCATCGTGTTCGCCTCTGACCATGGGCCGTCGAACGAGGAGAGGGGTGGCGGCGGCAGCGCCGGTGCCCTGCGCGGGCACAAGGCAACGCTGTGGGAGGGAGGCATCCGGGTTCCGTGCATCCTATCATGGCCTGGTACAATCCTTGAGGACCGGGTCCGTCGGCAACCGGTCATGAGCACCGACATCCTACCAACGCTGGCGGCCTACACTGGAGTTCCACTGCCGCAACGGCATCTCGACGGCCGCGACCTGGCACCCGTCATCGGCAGCGCCGCCGCACCGGCGCCCCGTGCCATCATGCACTGGACCCATCAGGATTCGTGGGCCGTGCGCGAAGGTCCGTGGAAACTGACGGTGGAAGGAGACAAGGGCTTTCTCGTGAACCTAGACGATGATCCGGGCGAGCTGCACAACTTGGGTAGTCAACGTCAGGACCTCGTACAGCGCTTTGTTGACAGCCACAACAACTGGATGAAGGCCATCTCTGATCGCAGAACCTCGGGCGTCTGAAACGAGGTGTGGGGCACACTCGACGAGTTGCCTCCAGGCCAAAACGGATTCACTTGCAGAAGCGACTCAATTCCGTGGGTCAGCGTCGGAGCCGTCACCACCACAACCATAGGAGGTCCATGGCCGAGTCCAGGAACACGCAGATCATCCGGGACGCGTGGGATCAGTACCAAGGTGATCACCTGAAGTTCAATATCAAAGATCGGCCCGATTTCTACGCCTTCTTCGAAAAGGGGGGGGGTACCGATCTCAGCAAGGAGGAGATGGAACTGGCCGGCGATGTCTCCGGCCTCGACCTGCTGGATACCTGCTGCGCCGCTGACGCACGGCAGTCGCTGTCCTGGGCCAATCTCGGGGCGTCGGTCACGGGCTGCGACATCACGCCATCGGCCATCCAGAACGCCACGCAGACGGCTCGGCGGATCGGCAAGGACATCACCTTCGTCGTGGTTGACGCGCAGACACTGGAGCCGATCGATGATGCGTCTCAGGATCTGCTGTACGCGACCTACATCGTCTGGCTAGAAGATCTCTCGCAGGCGGCGCGGACATGGCACCGCGTGGTCACTGCGCAAAATGTGCAGGAAACCCGGCGTGAACGCACCGCTCGAATGCGCAGAACTCACCGGAACTTTCGGACAGGCGCCACCAATCAGCGCATCAAAGGATTACGGTGGTAAAGGTCAGGGGGCGAACTCGACGATGCCGAAGCGGCTGGGATTGTGGAAGCCGGAGGACAGGGTCGGACTCCAAGCCGTGTAGTCGGTTTCCAGCGCATAACGTCTGGCCAGCGGCGCAAGTTCCTCCTGCAAAGCGGTCACCTGACGGGCAAGGACGGTGGTATCGGCGGCGCTCTCCATCTGTTGCCGCGCAACGGTGATCCGGGTTCTCAAGTCGACGATCTGCTGGCGCACGCCGGCGCCGGCGCCGCGTTCGATGCGGTAAAGGTTCAGTCGCCACATGTCACCGACCTGCGGCCTCTCTCCCCCGGTGATCTGCGGCAGAAAGGCCGGCCAGGGAATGGCGATCTCCGCCGTCCACCCCACGTCGGTGTCGCTGCTGTCGTTGACGGTACCGATGACATCAACGGCG
>JASLXL010000254.1 GCA_030740335.1 SAR202 cluster bacterium
ATTTGCGACTTGTCGAGGCGCTTCTCAAGGCGCGCGAGGCCGTGACCTCTTGAAGATCCGTAGCGGCATTGGCTTCGACGTCCACCCTCTGGTGGAAGGTCGGCCTCTGGTGCTTGGGGGCGTTACGATTCCATATGAAAAAGGGCTATCGGGACACAGCGACGGCGATGTGCTGGCGCATGCGATCATTGACGCTCTATTGGGAGGGGCGGGTCTCGGAGACATCGGCACTCACTTTCCTTCAAATAAGTCGGAGCTGGCTGGTATCGCGGGGCCGGACCTACTAAGCCGCACGGTTCGCTTGTTGGAGAAGTCCGGTTGGCGGGCCATATATGTTGATGCTACAATCATGGCCGAGCGCCCCGTGCTGAGCCCATATATGGACCAGATGAGAAGGGGTCTCGCAGCCCCCCTCAACGCCGGTGGCGACGCTATCAATCTAAAGGCCACCACTACCGATGGCCTGGGACTCGTGGGGAGAGGAGAGGGCATCGCCGCGATGGCTGTGGCGACCCTCGAAGCGACAATATGAGGCTTTACAACACCCTCTCCGGCGGTACCGAGACCTTCACCCCTGACGACGACATCGTGAAGATGTACGTCTGCGGTGTGACGCCCTACTCCGCCTCCCACGTTGGGCACGCCATGCGCGCCGTCGTCTTCGACGTCATCCGTCGGTATCTCGAGTTCAAGGGATACAGCGTTAAGCACGTCGAGAACTTCACCGATATCGACGATAAAATGATTGACCGCGCAGCTGAGAATGGGATAACCACCATTGCACTGGCGGAAGGCAATATCCAGGCCTATCTGAGTGAGATGGACGCGCTCAACATCAAGCGGGCCCACCTGTACCCCAGGGCCACGCAGGAGGTACCGAAGATCCGAGAGATAATCTCGGGTCTGATCGAAAAGGGCCTTGCATATGCCGTGGAGGGTGATGTGTATTTCAGAGTAAGGTCCTATGAGGAGTACGGTGTTTTGGGTAGGCGTAGCCTCGACGATATGGTGGCTGGTGCAAGGGTCGAGGCAGATGAGACTAAGAAAGAAGACCCGATGGACTTTGCCCTGTGGAAGGGGCACAAGCCTGGCGAGCCGTTCTGGTCCAGCCCGTGGGGCCCTGGTAGGCCTGGCTGGCACATAGAGTGCTCTGCGATGGCGATGGGGTATCTTGGTGCGACTGTAGATATTCACGGTGGTGGACAGGACCTGGTCTTTCCGCACCACGAAAATGAGATGGCCCAGAGTGAAGGTTTCACTGGCCAAAAAATGGCCAAGTTCTGGGTCCACAATGGACTGATGCGGCTGGGCGACGCCACGATGAGTAAGTCCGCCGGCAACCTGGTCACCGTCGCCGATGCCCTGGAACGACACTCATCTGACGCCCTCAGGCTCTTCTTTCTTAGCTCTCACTACCGTGGGCCGCTTACCTACACAGAAGAGGCCGTCGATGCTCAGGAGCGCGGCCTGGAACGGTTGCGAAACGCTGCGGATTTGCCAGTCTTGCTGGATAGCACGGACTCACTGGACCCGGCCATCCACGAAAAAGACTTCGTCGATGCGATGGATGATGACCTAAACACCCCCAGGGCCATCGCGGCCCTGTTCGACATGTCTCGTGACATCAACCGCGCAAGAAAGGCAGGCCGCGTGACCTCTGTGGCGCAGGAAAAATTGCGCGAACTGGCTGGTGTCCTCGGTTTGACCCTCACACTCCCGGCTCAAGAGGACAGTGCCTATGTCGGTCCTCTGTTGGAGCTATTGATCGAGACACGCTCAGAGCTTCGTTCCGCCAAGCTATTCGAACAGGCAGACGCCCTTCGAGACCGGCTCGACGCTCTAGGCTACAGCCTGGAAGACACCTCAGCCGGCACGGAGTGGCGTCGCAAGGGACCCTAATTGATAGTCCGTCCGGTGCTGCGTGAATAGGTCATCGCAGATTTCAGCACGGGTCGCTGACGCCCTGGATCGTCGTTCCAGCTGGTTCCTCGTGGCCGTCGCCGCCGTCACTCTCCTGCTCATCGTGCCCATGGTTCTTATGGCTCCGGACGAGACTGCGTCCGACATCCCCGGAGGCCCCGTTTACGACCTCGAAGACTCCTTAAGTTCGCGGCTGCCGTCGCGGTTTCACGGCTCATTCTTCATGGTCGAGGCCAAAGACGGCGACGTTCTAACTGGGCCAGTACTCGCCGAGCTTCGACGCAACAGCGAGGCCCTGAGGGAGAACGACACCGCAGGGAAACTTCACCCGCCGGGTCTCCCTGATCAGGCCTACCTTTTCAATGGCTATGACGTGGATCGCCAGGAGCCCGTGCTTGGCATATTCACCCTGGCCGATGCCGTCTTTCTCATCGTCGACCTGGATGATGCTTCGGACGAGCAGGTGAAGGCGGCCGTCGGCAGGGTGCTCTCCAATCCACGGTTCAAGCACATGGAGGATTTTGTCTACGGGCTGGATCGTGAAACCTGGACCGCTCCCGCCATGGGAGTGTTCGTCGCGGCGGACAATGAGAAATTGGGGGGCGGCACCTTCAGGATAGGCGCGACCGGCGATCCCGCGACCGATAACAAGGAGCGCTTCAACCGCGCCGTCCAGAGAGTGTTGCGAAGCGGGAAAACACAAGAACAAGAACAAGAACACTATGGCCTATGGGAAGTGGCCATCGACGTCGTCCAGGGAGTGTTGCGAAGCGGGAAAGAACAAGAACAAGAACAAGAACACTACAGCCTATGGGGAGTGGCCATCGACGCGGGACTGGAAAGGGATGACGAGGTAGGCACCGCGGTCCCATTCATAATGATGGCCTTCCTGATGGTGCTCGTCGTCGTCGGCATCAGTCTGCGGTCGTGGAGGGTCGTCCTGCTTACCGCCGTCGGCCTGGTGTTCATGATCGTTTGGTTGAAGGGGCTGTCGAATCTGGTGGGTCTAAAGTCCTCCGTCACCCTGGACTTCATCGTGCCAATCGCCATGATCTCGCTGGGTGCCGACTTCGTCATCCACGCTGTGAACCGCTACCGCGAGGAGAGCCGGGTCCTCTCGGACCCCCGCCTGGCCTTCCGGGTCGGCCTGGCCGGGGTCATCGGCGCGCTGGCTCTGGCGATGGTCACCGACGCCATAGCCTTCCTAGCCAACGCCACGGCTGAGATCGAAACGGTGATCGGATTCGGTATCGGCGCCGGGCTAGCCATCTTCGCCGCGTTCATCATCATGGGTCTGGCGATACCGGTGGCGCTCATGCGTCTGGATGTAATGCGTCTAAGAAACCGTGTTGACGAGCCAGCCACAACGAGCGAGTCAGAACATGCAACTTTGGTCGACCGCTGGTCACTAGCGGATCTGGTTGTGCTGCTTGCGCGGCGTCGCCTGGTGGTGCTGCCGCTTACAGCAGTCCTGACCATTATTTCGGGATACTACGCGTTTCAACTCGAAGCTACCTTCGACGTCAAGGACTTCTTCGAGCGCAACTCGGACTTCGTAGTGGGCCTGGACAAGATCGACGAGTTCGTTGGCGATTCCGTCGGAGAGTCCGCCACCGTCTACATCGAAGGAGACCTGGCCGATCCAGCCGCGTTGGATGCGATCAGCCTGTTTGTCGGGGGACTGGCCGAGAATCCCTATGTGGCCAAGGATGATGGCGAGGCCAGGCTGCAGGCTCGCACGATCTTCCACGTCCTGGATCAGGTGATGAGCTCGGACTATGCCACGGCCCAGATTGAGGAGGCCACTGGCGTGTTGTTGCCTGGCGAGGAGTCGCCTGCAGAGTTCCACCATGAGAACCGTGTGTTTCTGCGACCGAGCACCCGCGAGGGGCTGGAGGCCGTCTACGAGTACATCACGTCGAACGGGGTGCCGGCGAGTCCTGATCAGGACATCTATGATGCTTTACAGGTCGGCGAAACCCTCTCTCTGGCCGGTTCGGGATCGGACAGCGACGCTACTAAGATCGTACTAGGCGTCCCAGGTACTCGAGAGCAGGCCAGAGTTGTCGTGGCTCGAGATGCGCTGGCCGAGGATATTGCCCGTCTCCAAGAAAATCCCTCCCTGACACTGGTGGGACTCACAGGGTCGCCGTTCACACGTCAGGCTGCACTGGACGCCACCACCAACGGCTTGCAGAAAGCCCTGGCGGTTGCAGTGGTGGCGTGCCTGTTGATAGCCGTCGCGGCAATGCGTTCGGTAAGATTTGGAGTGGTGACGATCATCCCCATAGGGCTCGTCGTGGCCTGGCTGTATGCGTTCATGTATGCGTTCGGATTCGGCCTCAATTTCGTGACGGCCACCATAGCCGCGATCTCCATCGGCGTCGGCATCGATTATGCCATCCACATGACGCTGCGGTTCCGGGAGGAGTTGTCGAGGGACGGGGACCGCGTGGTTGCACTGGGGAGAGCCGCGAATGGCACGGGCGTTGCGTTGCTTGCCTCGGCGGCCACGAGCGTCATCGGGTTCGCCATCATGGCTTTTGCCCCGATGCCGATGTTCGCCTCCTACGGCATCTTGACCGCGGCGATGATCTTTATGGCGGCGGCGGCGTCTCTGGTTGTACTCCCATCGCTGCTATTCCTGGTGACGCCGGGTCCAGCTCGCAACCCAGTACCCATTGGCGAAGAGCGGTCCTGAGCCGACGCGGAGACCTCTTCTTTCACCTAGACCGCGGTGCCGTACGCGAAAATCTCAGACGCTCCGCCCATAATACCTGCTGTGCTGAACCTGGTCCCGACGACGGCGTTGGTGCCCATCGCCTCCGCGCGTGAGGGTTTCGTGAAGACATTCGTCTTGTAGTGGCAGCCGATGAGTGATCAGATGACGGAGCTACGGCTGGTCGGCAGAATTACCACAATGGTTCGCCGGCAGTACCTTCACTGAGTCTCCGACACGTGCCTGGAGTCGCCTGGAAGCGTTGCCGTTCCGCTCTGCC
>JASLXL010000255.1 GCA_030740335.1 SAR202 cluster bacterium
GCCAACCTTAGCGACGAAGTTGTGCGGGCCGAGTTGGAAGGTCTGGTTACCGAGGGACTCACAGTAATTCTTGGGGACGGTTCTATAGGCCCCGGAGTTATGGTGTACACCGCTGCGGGATGGTCAGGGCTGACCATCAAGACAGGTGATTTTCTGGACAGCTACCATCGTCAATATCCGCTGAGGACGGGCGCCCCCAGAGAGGAGCTCAGAAGCCGCATTGGCATGAAACAAAAGGTCTTTGGACACGTCCTTGCCCGGTTGCAGGCGAGCGGACTGCTGGTCGAGGACGGCGCGGCTGTTCGACGGACCGGGCATGTTCCAACACTATCTGACGAGCAGCGCCTCGTCGCTGATCAATATGTCGATACTCTCAAAACGAACCCCTACTCACCGCCCACCGATTCACCCCCGGACACCGAGTTGCTGGGCATGCTCGCCGACGAGGGACGGATAATCATGGTTAGTGATAGGGTTAGTGATAGTGTGGTGTTCGAGTCTGGTGCGTATCGAGAGATGCTTGATGGAGTGAAGGCGCGCATTGAGGAGCATGGTGAGATCACGGTTGCCGATGTCCGCGATATGTTCGGAGCCAGCCGCAAGTATGCCCTCGCGCTGCTCGATTACCTGGACCAACAGAGCGTCACCCGGCGCATCGGAGACGCGCGTGTTCTGCGATAAGGGGGTTGCCGGAGATGGGTAGTGAAACGGCCAGTGAGGCGGAAGGCCACTTTCTTGCTGTCGAATTGCATCAGGCAGGCGTTCCCGTCTCGTACCTGTCCTCGCTGCTTCGTGTTCTACAGGCGGCCCTGCGCGAGGTCGCTCTCACCAATGACCAAACGCGGGAGCAGTTTTCGAGCCGTCCCCAGCCGGTTCTCGTGATGCCCGACGTCTCTAGAATAGAGGCCCTGGTGCTGAGTTTTTCATTTGTCCACCCGATTAATGGGACGACTATGGATTCACTCTCCTCCTCGACCTTCGACTCCTTCCTGGACCATCTTGGCAAATTCATAGCGGGCCTGCCGCAGCCGGGACTCTGGGGTGGCGCGGCACGCCGGTCACCCCAGGAGCCATTCGAATCGGAGCTAGACCGCCGCATGGACCAGATATACGCGGAGTTGCGCCGTACCTCAAAGGTCGTGCTCAGGTTCCAGACACGGTCCTTGGAAATAGAAGGCGACCAGATGGTAATCATGTGACGCTCTAGCCCCGCATCGAGAGCTTGAGTGTGTCCCTTGGAAACTCCCCTTTCTCTCTTCGCTGTAGACAATGCGCAGCATCTACCCTGACCCCCAGTCTTCATGGGTTGGAGGCCTACATTAATGTCGCTAGACCTGACCAGTACCGCAATGCAGATAGATGGGATGAGCGCCGACCTGATGTCACGTGTAGGGCATCGCGAAGGACGGCTCCGCAATGCCCTGCGAGCACTGGAGCGATGCGATATCGATGAGTACTCAGCCCGTCGAGACATGGCTGACAGGGACGCCGCCTGGAACACGCCGGCGATGGTCGAAGACCCGTCCACCCACTACGATCTCCCCGAAGCGCCCGATGATTTCATCGTAGTGGCGGTCGACGGCTCCCATATTGATGTCGACCGGCACCTTCCGGCCCGCTGTTTCCTGATCAACACCGGCTACGCCGTACTCATGTACGGGAATAACCCGGCTGCCGACCTCGATTCCGAGCCCAGGCTCTACGCCTCAGACGCCGATCTATCCATTCGCGACCCGCTGTCGTACAGACAACAATCGATCGAAGGCGCACTGCTGGGCGCAAAACGGGCGGTGGAGGAGATAAAGAAGTTGGTGGAGCTAGTCAAGGCTCTTCCCGACGACGTACCCACCCTGGCCCTGCTCGACGGCTCCCTGATGATGCTTGGTCTGGCCGGTTCGGCGAATCAGACCTTTGTACTGGAAGATCTGGTCGAGAACGGATTCGCATCCGCTTTAGACGAATTGCGTGAAATTGCCGAGAATCGACCGTTGGCTGTGGCAAGCTACATCAGTTTGCCACGACACTCGGAGGTAACCAACGGGCTGCGCCTACTGACCTGCGAGGCAACCGTTCGGGATGGAGTATACCCATGTTCGTCGACAGATTTGGAATGGGCTCCCTGCGGGCCCTGCGTAGGTGGCATAATGGATCGCGAGCTGTTTGGAGTCCACCTGGAGACCGGACAACGTTCGGTGATGTTCACCACGACATCTCCGGATGTAGACAAGTACTACCGAGGCACCGGGCTGAGTTTCTTCTACCTCAATGCCGGTGAGGAGACTGCTAGGGTCGAGGTCCCGTCGTGGGTTGCAGAACGCGAGGAGGTCGTGGACCTGGTCCACTCTCTGCTCGTAGACCAGTGTACCCGAGGGCATGGCTACCCAGTAGCACTGATGGAGTCCCACGAGCAGGCAGTCGTGTCTGGCGCAGACCGCCGCCACTTCGTCGGCCTCGTGGAGGGGGCGCTGCAAGACAGCGGCCTGCCTGTCTATACATCGGAAAAGGCGTTGTCCAAACGCATGCGCTGGCTGTGAGGTCAAAATGTACTGGTAGATATTTTTTGTGCGAAACCGATCTGTGGTGAGGAGTTTTGGTCCCAATACAAAACCCGCTTTGGTGGCGTGTGCAGAGGAGCGAGCCCTTCTGCCGGGAGCCTGATGGTGTCCCTCAGAAATATCATATTTTTCTCCTTGGGGTGGGGTGGAAACCTATGAGATCGCATGGATCAGGCTTTGACCGAGGTGAATATGACCGCTGATGCCCCTGTAGGCGAGGTGGTGGAAGCCTCCACGACGGAGCTCGTAACCCAATGTCACGAGCTGTATGAATCGCCGTCCCTGGGTGCGCTCATCAAGACCGGCGGCGAGGACACGGTGTACGGTGTAGTGGCCGAGGTGGCGACCCGCAGCCTGGACCCCGGTCGGCGGCCCGTTGCCATGGGTGCCAGAGAATCGGATGTTGAGGCGATCTATAGTAGCAACCCGCAGCTCGGACGGCTTCTGTCCACCGAGTTTCGTTCTGTTATCGTAGGCCACATGGCAGATGGCTGCCTGAATCGCTACGTGGCGCCGCTGCCTCCCAAGATTCACGACATGGTCTACCCGTGCCATGAGGGAGAGGCCCGCGAATTCAGCGGCTCCCTGCACTTCCTGCCACTACTGCTGTCGGCGCAGGTCGGCTCACCCGACGACGTGGCCGCCGCCTTCTTGAGGGGCGTCAGCCGGTCGCATGTCGATTCCCGGGCGTTTCTGGTGGACGCTGGTAGGGAACTGGCCTCGCTACTTGGTGGCGATATCCATCGCCTCAACGGCATCCTGCGGAGGCTCTCCCATGACTGAACCAGATATCTTCGGAACCCCCGAGCGGCTTGGTATGGTCGTGGCCGGGTCGCTCACTGACGGCGTCGAGGTCCGGCTCTATGGAGGAGCATCGATCGAGGACGTTAAGGTTGGCACCTTCGTGACACTGCAGGGCGACCGGGCGCGCTTCTTCGGCGTAGTCACCGATGTCTCCCTGCGCGCCACCGATCAGGCCCTCGTGTCCATGCCGCCCGACGTCTCCGATCCCTACATAGCCAGCGTGGTATCGGGCACAGCTGCCTACGGCGTCATCAAGGTAGAGCCCATGCTCATCCAGGACATCGAAGGCCCTATGCCTTCGAAGACCGTCCCGTCCCACTTTGCCACGGTGTCCCCCGCATCAGAGGAGGACATAGCCCTGGTATTCGGTGCAGAGGGCGAACGCAACTTCTGGATCGGCAGCCCTTTGGACATGGAGTCCAAGCTGTGCCTGAACATCCAGTCGCTTGTGGAGCGCAGCAACGGCGTCTTCGGCAAGTCCGGGACAGGCAAGACGTTCCTGACGCGGCTGCTCCTGATCGGCATCCTCCAGAGCAATAGCGCCGTCAACCTGGTTTTTGATATGCACGGTGAGTACGGTTGGGAAGGCTCTGCTGAGGGACACCGAAAGGTCAAAGGACTTAAACAGCTCTTCTCCTCGAAGGTCGCCGTCTTTTCTCTAGACGAGGAGAGTTCCAAGAGGCGTGGCCTTACCCCCGACTACGTAGTGCGCATCGGCTTCGACGAGGTCGAGCCGGAGGACATCGAGATCCTCTGCGGCATCCTGGATCTGTCCAGCGTGGCTGCCGACGCGGCCTACTCCCTGGAACGTCACTACGGCCGCCGAAAGTGGCTCGGAGAGTTCCTGAACCTGGAGGGCCGAGAATCGCTGTTTGACCTTGCCGACGCGATCAGCGTAAACGGCAATGCACTGGCTCGCCTCCACAACCGTCTCTCACGCCTGAAGCGGTTCGGTTTCATGGACGAGAAAGGTCACTCCTCCGTTGACCGTATACTGGAGTACCTGGATCGAGGTATGCACGTCGTACTCGAGTTTGGACGCTACGGTAGCAATCTGGCCGCATACATTCTTGTCGCCAACCTCCTCACCCGCCGTATCTACGCTCGCTACATGGAGCGCAAGGAGCGCGCCTCGGGTGATCCGAGTATTGAGCCCCGGCCCCTGGTCATCACTATTGAAGAAGCCCACAAGTACCTGACGAGCGACATCGCCTCCCACACGATCTTCGGAACCATCGCCCGGGAGATGCGCAAGTACAACGTCACGCTCATGTTGGTCGATCAGCGTCCGGGCGACATCGATGAAGAGGTAATGTCTCAACTCGGTACCAGAATCACCTGTCTGTTGGACAGCGAGAAGGACGTCACCTCCGTGCTGGCCGGGGCGCCAGGCGGTCGCAAGCTCAGATCCGTGCTGTCTCGTCTGGAGTCGAAGCAACAGGCGCTGGTGTTCGGTCACGCAGTACCCATGCCCGTAGTGATCGAAACCCGCACCTACGGTACACCCGAGTCCTACCGCGAGTTGGGCTGGAAAGACGCCGTGGAGCTAAAGGCCCAGATGGAGCGAGACGCCGCCGACCTCTTCGGCCCCGGTGAGGCGTAGGTCGGCGACAAAGCTGGCCCAAGTCGCCGCCTAAGAAAAACGTAGCTTTTTCGACGCGATCAAGGCCGTCGCTAACGCGCCCCAGCCGCCTCCTACCGCCACGCCAACATCGACGGCCACTGCCGTACCTATTTCTGGGGTCACTAGCTGGGGGCTGTTTGTTCTGGCTGTTGTGTTGTTCGCCTTTATATTTCGTTGGATAGTGGTCGGAGGGCGAGCGAGGATCAGGTAGGTTGCCGCTCGATGTTCGCCCTGGGACCCAAGCATCTGGTCCCGGACCTAGACCCCTAGCTCTTCGAGGCGGTCGTCGTCTATGCCGAAGTGGTGGGCTACTTCGTGGACAACGGTTTCGCGAACTTGCTCGATTATTTCGTCGTTGTCGGCACAGATGGTTTCGATGGATTTTTGGAACAGGGTTATCTTGTCGGGCAGCACCATGCTGTATTCGCCCCGCTCGGTGAGGGGTACGCCTTCGTAGAGCCCGAGTAGAAGCTCGTCTTCGTCTACTATGTGGCCTGCAAGCTGATCACGCGCCGGCCAGTCCTCGACCACGATGTCGACGTTGTCGAGGTAGGAGCGCAGGTCTTCCGGTATTTTTGTCAGGGCCTTGTGTACGAGTCGTTCGAAGTTCTCAAGTTCCATGGAATCAGTTTAACAGAACGGCCTTGTCATTCATTGCGCTTTTCGCCTCAGCATAAACGGGGCGGGATTTGTGTCGCATTCTGTCTTATTTTCCGGTTCGGCGGACTGTAAGGTTGAGAAATAGAACGGGAGACAGTCCACGTGGTTTGCCTCGGATGGATATAACAGCACGTATGTTTGTGAGAGGTCAATCGATGTTCTGTGCGAGAAAGGTCGCGATGCGGGGCGGTGATTTGACAGGGTCACCACGAATATGGGCTCAGATTGGCTGTTCTTCCTGAGCCTGTGGTGTGTGGGCGTGTCTTGATGGCGCTGGGATGGGAGGCATCCTCAGCATGATATGGTCTGGAGTAGGACATTTTTTGGGGCGTCGAAAGATGGGGGCTCGGGGAGTGACACTAGCTGGTGCGGGACCTACTGGGTTGCTGAATGTGCCTGTAGCTACCAAGGGCGCATTTCTTGGACATTCCTCATTTTCGTTTTGGATTTTCCGGCAGGAAAATTATTATCAAAGTAAATTTCTGAGGGACGCCACTTCGACGTTGCTCAGGACAAGCTCTCAGGCTCCCGGCAGATGGGCTCGGTCCGTCTGCATACCCGGCCAACGAAACACGCGTGATCAATATTGCCGCTCACGCCCACATCGCTCATCTCCACATATGAGTGTGCAGCACCTTGGCTCCTCTGTGCACCCGGTGGACTGAAACATGCGTAGTCAGGATTACCGCTCATCCCCATATATGCGGTGCGCAGAAATCGATACAGTTAGCCCTCATTGGCATACCCCCACCTCCGCCCGACCTAGCACGCGCAACGCCTTGACCTGAGTTGAGGGGTCGCCTATCGTGGGGTCGTTCGCGGGACGGCCGGTATTTGCAGGGGGAGCTTGCTATGAAAATAACTCGATTGAAGACGTATCAGATCCAGGGTGAGGGTTCTCCCGGCTACCTGGTTGTGAGGGTCGAGACGGATGCGGGTGTCCATGGTCTGGGCGAGGCGGGGATCAGGTTCTGGGGCGACTCTATCGAGAAGGCGGTTGAGAGGCTTTCGGAGATCCTCGTCGGGGAGGATCCTTTAAGCACTGAGCGGTTATGGCAGCATATGTTCCGAGGCTCCTTTTTCCCCGCGGACGGTGTCTACTCCTGCGCCATCAGCGCTATCGACATCGCGTTGTGGGATATCAAGGGCAAGGCGCTGGGTGTGCCTGTCTACAAGTTACTGGGGGGGCCCGTGCGTGACAAGGTCGTCTGTTACCCCCACTGCCAGGGCTCCACGACCGTGAAGCTGGTGGAGAACTGCTTAGAGAGGGTCGACGAGGGGTGGAAATTTGTTCGCTGGGGCCAGCCAGAGACTAGCGGCATATTTGAAGCGCAGGGCCACGCGCTACTGGAACCTGTGGAATCGATGCGGATAGCCGAAGAGCAGATGGCCATGGTTCGTGAGGCCGTCGGTCCTGACATCCAGATTTGTTTCGACGTCCACACGCGTTTGGATACGGCCCACGTCGCGGCTATGTGCAGGGACCTGGAGCCATACAAGCCATTTTTTATTGAGGACCCGCTGCGGGCCGAAAACGCGGGTAGTTACCGAACCCTGGCCCGTCAGGTCCGGCTGCCGATTGCGGCCGGGGAGCAGTGGTCAAGCAAGTGGGCCTTCCGCGAAGTGGTTGAAGAGGAGTTGATTAGCTACGCACGGATTGATCTGTGCAACGTCGGTGGCATAACAGAGGCACTGAAGATCGCTCACTGGTGCGAGGCGCACTACATCGACATCGCGCCCCACAACCCGCTGGGTCCAATCAGCGCGGCGGCCTGTGTTGCGTTGTGCATGGCCACTGCTAACGTTGGTGTGCAGGAGATGCCGAAGCAGCCTGGCACGGTCGACACGGAGTTGTTCCCGGAGCAAATCGAGTGGCGTGATGGCTTCGCATTTGCTCCGGACAAGCCTGGCCTGGGCGTCGAGATGGATGAGTCGATCGCGGAGTCCCGCCGAGGGTCAGGGGGTGGCTGGCCGCCGCTTCTACGCCGTAACGACGGGGCGTTTACCAACTGGTAACAATGGCGGGAATATCTAGCGAAATGACGGTATTTGTGATAGATTGCACATATGGCTCAGGAACCTTTCGCCGTGTCCGGAGCGTCGATCTCCGGGGGGAGATACGGCTCGATGATTAGGGACGCATTGCTCCTAGCGAGCGCTGCGTTTATGGGCCTCACCCTGTGGATGGTTTTCTTCTGGGTGCCGACCGAGGCCAACCTGGGCGTGTCCCAGCGCATTTTCTACTTCCACGTTCCGATAGCGATACTGGCCCTGTCGTCGATTATTGTTGTGGCGATCGCGAGCATCATCCACCTAATTACCAGGGGCCAGAGGTCGGACGACCTCGCCTACTCGGCTGCGGAGCTGGGGGCGGTGCTAGCTACTCTGGCCATCGTGACAGGGGCGATCTGGGCAAAGCCGGTCTGGGGCGTGTGGTGGACCTGGGACCCAAAGTTGACCCTGACGTTGTTGCTCTGGTTTATCTATGCGGGCTACCTGATGCTGAGGGCCTACGGCCCAAAGGGTTCCCAGGGCGCGCGCTACGGGGCCGTCATCGCGCTTATGGGCGCGGTTAACGCGCCGATCATCTACT
>JASLXL010000256.1 GCA_030740335.1 SAR202 cluster bacterium
CAAGCTGGCCAAACTGCTCTGCCTGGATATCCCCAAGTTTCAACTTGACCAGAGCTGTCTTGTAGCCGCCCTGCTTCTGATCGGACACATTGGATTCGACCCAGCTGTTGAACTCAGGCGAGTTGTCACTAGCAGTATACCCACCTGCTGGAGGAGTCGGTGCGTCGGCTTCCTCGTCCTCGATGAATAGCAGCCGGGTTGGGTCGAAGGACTTCTGGGCCCAGTCTTCCTTCAACTCCTCGTCAACCATCGACTTGAACTCGTCGATCCCGACACGGGCAATAAAGAACTTGATCCGCGCCTTCGACCTGTTCTTACGCAACTCATTGGTTCGATGGAAGATTCGGAGGACCGCCTCTGTGACCTTCAAGAACTCGTCCACCGGCACAAAATCATAGAGTGTCGGAGCGACGACTGGCATGATGGATGTACCACCCCCAGTCTTCATCTCGAATCCTTTCACCCCGTCCACGATCTTCGGCAGAAAGCCGATGTCGTGAATCGCAGTAATGGCGCAATCCTGGGCGCATCCGGAGAAGGCGGTCTTGATCTTTCGAGGCATCGCCTGGGTAAAGGGGTGCCTGACAAAGTACCGTGAATATGCGGCCGCATACGGAGTAACATCGAAGGGCTCGTCTGAGCAGACACCAGCCATCGCGCACCCGGTGACGTTGCGAACCGTGTTGCCGCAAGCCTCTCTGGTCGACAAGCCCTCATCCCCCAGTATCCGAAGGAAGTCTGCGGTGTCCGATAACTTGATGTGGTGGAACTGGACGTTCTCGCGGGTTGTAACATGGCCCCTGTTCAGAGGCGCATACTTTGCCGCGACCACTCCGAGAGCGTCGAGCTGGTCCGCGGTAAGGCCGCCAAAAGGCGCCTTGACCCTGACCATGTGGGTATCGGGCTGCCGCTGGCCGTATATGCCCTGACGTAGTCTGAACGCTTGGAACTCAGTCTCGTCCCATTGACCAGCCTGGAAACGCTTGACTTGCGCCTCAAATTCTTCGATCTCCTCTGGGATCACTTCAATTACCCGCTGAACGCGCGGCTTCCAAGTAGTTTGTGTCATTTCTACCTTTCCTCCAATACGGTCCCCGAAACGTGGCCCTACAAACAAAAAACCCGCTCACGTTGTAAATTAGGAGCGGGTCACTCGTCTCGTGCAGGCATGATCGAGACCCCTATCGGCATCTAATACACAGGCGCGTCAGACCATATTGCAGTTTCTCACGATCGGCTGAGTGTAGCAGTGGCCTTTGTGAGTGTCAATAATTTGGGATCGGACCAACCCTGTTTGCCACTATGAATAGATGCTCCGCCCTTCGTGCGAGGAATTCATCGTGGCAGGATTCTCGTCCTCAGGAGTACTCGAGTCGTATTTGCAGGTCGACGGCGACTACCCGATTCAGATACATTATCCCTGACTAGACAGAGCGCTGGAGATGACAGATGTTCGCATTAGAAGTGCCTCTGATATTCGCCTTTACAGCGGGGCTGGTTGCCGCCTTCAACCCCTGCGGCGCCGCCATGTTCCCCGCTTACGTCGGCTACCAGCTTGGCGCAGTGCAGTCCACCGGCAACCCGGTGACGTCCGGAATCCGGGCGATCGTACTGGGCCTGACCGCGACGGCCGGATTCATTGTGGTTTTCGGCAGTGTCGGGATCGTCCTCGCGCTCGGAGGAAAGGTTCTCGGCAGGTTCCTACCTTTCGTAGGACTTGGCGTCGGCGTGGTCATCACCGGAGTTGGGCTGTACCTGCTAATCTCACGCCGCAAGATCGGGATCATGGCCGCGAGCCGCGTGAACCTCGGGCAGGGCAAGGGTGTTGGGAGCGTGTTCTTGTTCGGGATCGCCTACGCGCTGGCTTCCCTCAGTTGCGCACTACCGGTCTTCGTCGCAGCCGTAGGCATCGTCGCGGGCCAATCCCTCAGCGCTGGTTCCGTTGCGAAGACGGTCATCGGGTCTGTCACCTACGGAATCGGAATGGGGTTGGTGTTGGTAGCAGCGACCGTCGGCGTCGTTTTCTTCAAAGGAGCTGTAGAGAAGGGTATTCGTGTAGCCCGGCCTTATATCGAGCCCATCGGCAACGTGGCCATGGTCGGGGCGGGGATGTACCTGATCTACTACTGGGCGTTCCGCAAGGGAAGCGACCTGCTGGCTCAGTGAGCTGAGCAATTTTTCGGCTAGATGCGCTCTCGCGCCTCGCTCACACCATTCTACCGAATTGACAGAACACCTTCATTCTAGGCAGCCTCTGCCCACCGCAAGGATTCATCTCCCGCGTTCATCGCCCCACAGTAGAATATGGAGGCGTGGAGAGAACGAGAAATCACGCTCCACGCAGGCCTCGGCGACCCATCTCCCTCTCTCTTTCATCGCCTCAGCCGTTACTCCCTCCGGCATCAGCATCACGCGTTCGGAGGCCAGCCCGTATCTGTCAACGATGGCAGCAACTTCGTCGACGTCTGGCGGGGCTACAATCACGAATTTGAAGTACGCCGTGTCCATGTGTCCAAAAGCGTAAAGCGCGTCGGGGACCTCGCGTGCTGGTGCCATGTTGCCCGAGTTCTCTAATTTCGGCGAGACGTTCCACTGGGCGATGCCCTCAATCATGTCCGGCGAAGGGACGATGGTACCGTTTGTCTCTAGCTCACAGTAAAGTCCCTGCCCGGCGAGAGATGACACCAGGGGCGCGAGAACGGCCTGCTGCAACAACGGCTCTCCCCCAGTGATGACCAGGCGAGGCCTCCCGAACTCAAGGACTCGTCTTTCCATCTCGTCGAGCGCCATCTCGACGACCCCGTCAGCGTAGTCGAAGTTCCGCCAGTCCCATGTGTACCGTGTGTCGCACCAGGTACAGGCAAGGTTGCAGGTGGCGAGCCTAAGAAAAACCGTGGGGGTGCCCGCGCTGACTCCCTCGCCCTGGATAGAGTGGAATATCTCCGGATCACCGGATGGCTGGCGACTAACCTTCAGCAATAGGACTCCTTGTTGCAGCTGGGCCTACGAGTCTTGCGACAAGAACATGTCGACGAAGAAATCGATGGATCCGGGATTGGCCATCGCGCCCTCGCTGACGGCTTCCGCTAGCGGGACTCCCGCCAGCACCCTCTTGACCGGAATCTCGAGCTTCTTGCCGTTCAGGGTCTTGGGCACCTCGTCTATAGCATAGATCGCGTCTGGGACGTGGCGGGGCGATAGCTCGGACCGAATTTTGGCACGCAGCCCTCTTGAAAACTCATCATCCAATTCGGCTCCATCGATCATCACGACGAACAGCAATAGCCTGCCCGACTGCCCTCCGTCGCCTGTGTCGACTACGAGGCTGTCAGCAACACCATCAACAACATCCACTACCCGGTAGAATTCGCTCGTGCCCATCCGGACACCGCCGCGATTCAGCGTGGAGTCCGAGCGCCCGTAGATCATGCAGCTGCCCTCGGGACTGATCTTGATCCAGTCGCCGTGTCTCCATACGCCAGGAAAGTGCTCAAAGTAGCTCTCGGCGTATCGGGCATTACCCAAGTCATTCCAAAAGTAGACTGGCATCGATGGCAAAGGCTCGGTGATGACCAGCTCGCCGACCTTGCCGATCAGAGGCTTGCCGTCCTGATCGTACGCCTCTACCTTCGCTCCCAACCCGAGACACTGGATCTCTCCCGCGCGCACGGGTAGTAGAGGCGACGAGCCCACGAACCCGGTACACATGTCGCTGCCGCCGCTGAAGGAGGCAAGCAGCAGGTCTGAGCCGACAGAACCGTAGACCCAGCCAAACCCCTCCGGCGACAGTGGCGCACCCGTGGAACCAACGCTGCGGATTCTGGACAGTTCGAAATCCTGACCCGGCGACATTCCATCCTTCATACAGGCGTGTATATAGGGAGCGCTGGCGCCGAAGTAGGTCATTGAAGTCTCCTCTGCGAGACCCCAGAGTGCGCTCATATCCGGATACACCGGATCGCCGTCGTATAACACAACCGAGGTACCCAACAGCAGGCCACCGACGAGCAGGTTCCACATCATCCATCCAGTTGTCGTAAACCAGAAGAAGCGGTCCTCCGGCATCAGATCGAGGTGAAGCGACAGTACCTTGAGGTGCTCAAGTACGATGCCTCCGTGACCATGGACGATGGGCTTGGGAAGGCCGGTGGTACCCGACGAATACAGCACCCATAGTGGATGGTCGAATGGCACACGCTCGAACTCGAGCGTTTCGCTTTCGCCCGTCTCAAGCTCTTCCCATGGCTTAGCGAATTTGAGGGCGTCCAGTGTCGGACTAGACTCGAGATACGGCAGTATCACGGTGTTTTCAAGACTGGGCAGGGCTGCCTCTATCTCGGCTACGGCGTCCATCCTTTGGAAGACCTTGCCGCCGTAACGGTAGCCGTCGACAGCGAGGAGAACCTTGGGCGCGATCTGCTTAAAACGGTCGACGACGTTCTTAGTACCGAACTCGGGAGAGCAGACCGCCCATGTGGCCCCGATACTCACGGTCGCAAGGAACGCGACGACTGTCTCGGGCGTGTTGGGCATGTATGCTACGACACGATCGCCCTTGCGCACGCCTAGCCGTCTCAAACCCGCCGCCACCGATGCTACTCGTTGGCAGAGTTCACGGTACGTGATGACCGTGAGTGGCTTGTCTTCAGCCTTAAACACCACGGCCGGATAATCGTCGTTTCTTGCCAGCGCTCGTTCCGCATAGTTTAGCTTGGCGCCCACAAACCACCTGGCGCCAGGCATCGACCGATCCTCCAAGGTCACTTGGTCCGGAGGCAGTGGACCTACTTCGTAAAACTCCCAGATGGAGGCCCAGAAACTTTCGATTTCGCTGACTGACCACTGCCAGAGAGCGGCGTAGTCTGAAAAGTTCAGACCCTTGTGTGAGGCGAGCCAGAGCATATAGTTAGAGACGTTGGATCGCTGCTTTATGAACTCGGACGGCTCCCACAGCAGGGTGCCTTCGACGACGGCTTGTGATTCACTTTCGCGTGGCATGTAATGTCCTCGAGGGCGTGTGATGAAACCTGAGTGCGGGGGCCGTCAGTCCTTGGACAACTTGTAGCCGAAGCCGCGTACGGTGATTGCGTACCTGTGCTCGGACGAGGTTAGCTCAACCCGCAGCCTGATCCGTCTCACCGTTTGCTCGATCTTCTGACCGCCCACGTCACCTCCGGGACGCTCTGGCCAGCCACCAAGAGCGATGTCGTACTTGCTACAGGCTTCGCCCCTCCTCTGATAAAGAACGTTCACAACGTCGAATTCTTTGCGGGACAGTGGCGGCACGAGAAGCTCCCATTGTAACCAGACTCCCTGGATCTCGGGTCACCAAAAGGCCGGAATCGTCGATTGCAGGGGCCGACGGCTGAGAGAGGGTAACACCGCATACCTGGTATCTGAGTACGACTTATCCCTCAGCCAGATCGACACGGTCACCACCCTCAAGAATGTGTCCCTCCCCTTGGAGACCCGTGCCATTGATGAAGGTACCGTTCATGCTGTCGAGATCTCGAATCATATAGCCGTCCACTTCCTCGGTGATTTAAGCGTGGATTCTCGATACATAGGAGTTATCTATTAATATGTCTGCCCTAGTGGATGCCCTAAGAAGACAAATCCGGTGGTCCAGGCGGACCACTCAAAGGTCCGGTATTCCTTGTCCTACGATCAGCACGGACAGCGGATTGTCGGCCATTCGGTAACCTCGCTGGCTGCGTGAGCCCTATAAATCCCGATTACACACATGACGGCGCAACACATTTCCCGAAGCCAATTGTAGCGTCGCCATTCCTGTGCGACAACCGATACCGTACGGTTCAACGGACTGTCAGCTTCCTGTCAGGTATCCGAAAGCAGACCGTCAGGTGAACCTCTATTGCCAGTATTGCAAGCCATAGACTTGAATTCATAGAAATTCTATGCGGCCAGTGCCAGTGAGCTCGAGAGCATAGCCGCAGCAATTGCGGTAAGGGCGTCTCAGCAGCAGGAGGGCACCACACCATGATCAACTTCAAAGTATGTCCCAGATGCAGCGGCGACGTTTTGGAGTACTTTCCAGCCGACAGCGAAATGGCACTTTACATCAACTATGGTTGGCGCCTCCGGACGTCCCCGAGGACGTATCCGAGCAGGTCAAGACTCACATGGAGATGCGTCACATCGAAGACGGATACAAGTGCGACGAGTCTGGTGGCCGGAGCGCCTAGGCCAATTTCTGAAGTTACACGCTGGACCCCACTCACCCTCCAGACCGGCCGGATAGATCCGAACCGCACATCCTATACGCCCGCAGCACCGCCGCCTTGCGTGGTAGGCGTGCCCTAGATATACTACTCGTCGCACGCGCGAAGGAAGCTCCTCCCCCACACCTCGTCGGGTCGGATTGAGAGCGCGTCACGTAATTCTTCGCGCCAACAGAGGAGGTCGTCGTTGAAGCGAACCGCTCTACTATTGATACCTGGACTCCTGCTGGCACTGTTGTTGGCCGCATGCGGATCCGATGATCCAGCGCCCCCGACTGGCGTAGACTCCCCAGCCCCTCCCAAACCTGCCTCTGCCGCGGTGATCAAGGCCGCGTCTCAAACCATCGTGGGGACCGAGGCCGAGGGCGGCGTTGCGACGGTCGCACAGGACGGCTGCGAGAACGGTACCTCGCGAACGGTAGCCCTGCAGGATCCGGCTGGGAGCGGAGAGTACTTGTTCGACCCATCGCAACTGAGTTTTAAGAAGGGCGAGTGCATCAACTTCACCTTCACCTCCGAGAAGGAGTTCCACACCTTCACCGTCGAGGCGCTGGACCTTGACGTCAGTGTCGACGGTGGGGCATCTGAGAATGTCGCATTCACATTTGACGTGGCCGGCGAATATAAATTGGTTTGCATCCCCCATGAGCTCCTGGGTATGGTGGGAACGATTACCGTCTCGAAGTAACCGAGCGGAAGGCCACACCACTACCAAGGGAGCCGAAGACGTGGGAAGCAACCGAACTCTGACGGGCAGTCACCTGATTACCCGGGCACTGCAACTTGAGGGTGTCGAGAATATATTCACCCTTGCTGGAGACCATGTTCTCCCTGCCCTCGATGTAGCCAGTGATGCTGGCTTTCGGCTAATCGACACGCGCCACGAACAGGCAGCTGTCCACATGGCCGATTCGTGGGGCCGCATCACCGGCCAGCCCGGCGTTGCTATGTACACCACGCCCGGGTTCGCGAATGCCATCCCAGGCCTCGCCAGTGCATACCACGCCGAAAGCCCCCTGTTGTCTATCAGCGGATCAGCCGAGCTATCGGAACTGGGTCGGGGTGCGATGCAGGAGATCGACCAGGTCAGCATGGCCAGACCAATCACGAAGGGCACCTGGATGGTCACCGATGTCCGCCGCATCCCTCACATGATCGCCCAGGCGCTGAGGGTTGCATACAGCGGTCGTCGAGGTCCGGTCCACTTGACTATACCGATAGACATCCAGCAGCAGGCGGTCTCGGAAGACGAAGTGGACTTCTACAACCCTGCAGAGTACCGCAGCTCCTCCCCACTAAGTGCTCCGTCTGAGGCGATTCATACGGCGATAGAGTTGCTGAGAGGGGCCAGCAGGCCAATCATCATAGCCGGTAGCGCCGCAGCCTATGCACGATCTGGGGACGCGCTGCAGCGGCTCATAGAGACCACGCGAATCCCTATTCTGACGGAGGGTGACGCGAGGGGTCTGATATCCGACGACCATCAATACAGCTACGGCTTTTTTGACGCAGGGCTCAACCAGGCCGCCAAGATGCTCGGCACCGCCGATTTTGTTGTGCTTGTCGGCCGTAAACAAGACATTATCCTGGGCTACGGTATGTCGCCGACCATCTCTCCCGACGCGAAGATCATCCAAATCGACCCCTCAGAGGCCGAGATCGGACGAAACCGAGGCGTCTCGTTAGGTATTGTTGGAGACATAGAGGCGATCGCCGGTCAACTCACCGAGGAGGCCTCCAGGCACTCCTGGTCAGACCTCCCCTGGCTGAAAGAACTTCAGCAGGCGCGAGACGAACAGGTACGCTTCCTGGAATCGTTGGCGGTCTCCGAGACGCCCATGCACGCGATGTTTGTGCACAAGACTGTCAGCGAAATACTACGCGACGACGACAGCCTGGCATTCGATGGCGGCGACTTCTGCCACTTCGGCAAGGCGTACCACCCATCACGAACTCCAAAGAGCTGGTCGTATCTCTCTCCAATGGGTATGCTGGGATCCGCACTGCCAGCGGCCATGACGGCGAAATTGGCATACCCCGAGAGAAGATCCATTATGTTTACGGGTGACGGTGCATTCGGGTTCAACGGCATGGAGTTCGATACGGCCGTACGCCACCACCTGCCGGTCGTCGCCATCATGGGTAACGACGCCGCGTGGGGCATTGATCGCCAGATCCAACTCCAGGTATTCGGCAAGCCGGTTGTCACCGACCTGCTGCCTACTCGCTATGACAAGGTGGTCGAAGGACTGGGTGGACACTCGGAGCACGTGGAAGAACCGTCGGACCTCGCCCCAGCACTCCAGCGCGCCTTCGACAGCGGTCGTCCATCCCTGGTGAACATCGGTGTGCAGCGGGGCATCAGTCCAAGAGCCGAGGCATCCATCAAACGCTGGAAGAGCGACACCGTCCTGCCGTTCTAGGGACAGGATGGGCAAAAGACTCATACCAAGATGATCACATCACCCGGCATCAAACCCTTCGATACGCTGGTGGTCGGCAGTCTGCCGCGTCCCAGGTGGATTCGCGATCTGATCGAGGACCGCAAGGCGGGCCTCATCAGCCACGAGGATGCGGACCTGCTTCTGGACGACGCAGTCCCCTCGGCGATAGACATGCAGGAGCGTGCCGGCGTCGATTTCATCTCCGATGGCGAGTGGCGTCGGGAAAGCTACGTCAAGGTCTTCGCCGATGCGGTCGACGGCTTCAAGGCCGACCTGATTGATGGCGGCACGTACCGGACCTCCACCATCTATTACCCCGCTGTAGTCTCCAACCTGAAGACACGCGGTCCGATTGCGACTGATGAGGCGGCGTTCCTAAAAAAGCATACCAACTCTAAGACAATCGTGGCGCTTCCGTCGCCTTACACGATCGGCCGCAGAATGTGGAGCGCTGAGCACTCCAAAGCGGCGTACCCGACGCGCGAGGGATTCATGGACGCCTGCGTCGCCATCGTGCGGGACGAGGCGCAGGCCCTCGTTGCCTTGGGGATCAGTGCGATCCAGATCGACGACCCCTGGCTAGCACTGCTAGTGGACCCGGACTATCGGAAGCGCGAGGGCATTACCGACATAGACCACGAGATCGAGCAGTCTGTCCGCTGCGTCAACGAGGTCGCCGAAGGCCTGAAAGAGATCTCACTGAGCGTCCACCTCTGCCATGCCCACTTCGACCGTCGCCACGGCTCTAAGGGTCCCTACGACCTGATCATTGCCGCCCTGGAACAGATGAAGGCTGACAGGTTCGCCATGGAGTTCGCCACACCCGATGCAGGCGGCATAGACGTGTTGCGGCAGTTCCCGAACGACAAGACGCTGGGACTCGGCGTGATCGATCACACGGATGTCAACGTCGAGAGTCCAGAGCTGGTTGCCGAGCGGGCAGAGCGGGCTATGGAGTTCGTGCCGAAGGAGCGCCTTACACTGAATCCGGACTGCGGTTTTGCGCCGTCGAGCCTGAACCCAATGAATTTCGACGAGGCCTATCTCAAGCTGAGTGCCCTGAGCCAGGGTGCGGCCCTTCTCCGGGACAGGCACGGCTAGACCTGGCGTGCTCCTACGTGTCGCTAAAGGCCACGTCAGCGGGCTATGATGTCTCGTCAACCTCTCGGAATCAGTATATGAACGCATTGTGAGGAGCGCCTTCACACACCCGGCAAGGGGGGCTGCGGCCCTCTGCACACCCTTAATTTCGACGCCTGCCACTCCTCTCCCGGATCCCCGGCAGACAATCATGACCGTCAACGGAGTACTCATGGCCAACGCCGAAATCGTGTCGATCGGGTCGGAACTGCTTTTGGGGCAGATTGTGGACACGAACGCCGCGTGGATGGCCCAACGGCTCACAAGCGTCGGCG
>JASLXL010000257.1 GCA_030740335.1 SAR202 cluster bacterium
TTCAGCCACACCTCATTAGCCGTTATTATTTCGCCATAGGTGGCCTCGACGTTCGCAGTCCGGGTTAGGGAGGCTAGGTCAGCGATTACCCATCGGTCCCCACGCGTATCCAGGGTCGGGAAGTAGTCCACGGCGGCCACAGTGAACACATCGAGGTTGCCACCCCCAACGGTGACCGTGAACACATCGCCAACAGAGTGTCCGGCGTCGACCATGAATTCCGAGCTGGCCAGGACCGGCAGCGGCGTCACTGGGGGCCCGTGGAACAAGCCTCTGCTGGTCCGCCTTCGACCGCCAGACCAAGCAAATAGCACAGATCCCGAGTCCCCGTCGGCGCCCAATTCCGTGTGAAGGAGCGTGTCGGACACAGATTCCGAGGTCGTGCGAAGGATGCTCCACTCAGACGCATCATCGAAAGACTCGACAACCGGGTCGGCCCCGCTACCAGTCAATGCCCTTACCTGATCGATCATCAACCATCCTGGATCCAGGTCCTGATAATCCGATCTTTCGCTCACGACAATCGACACTAGATCGTAGGGCGCTACCGGGAAGAGTCCTCGGTTCCTGGACGAGAACCTCCGACCTAGCACTCGGGCCGTGAGCGTCGTCCAGTCCCCGGACGCGACCCTACCGAATGAATAAGAGAAGTAACGGCCATTGGCGTCACGGATGCGGGCGATAAGCTCTACATTCTCGGTCTCTGAATTGTGAGATCTATCGGCCTTGACCGTCGCAACAAGACTCTGCGTATCTAGAGGCAATCGGATGCCGTTCGGGAGAGACTCATACTTGAGCTTCGGCAGCAGCTCTTCCATCGAGTCGCCGGAAAAATCATCGCGTAGCCAGGCAACGTCCTCAAACTGATCAATATCCACCGCGAAAACCCGAATGGGTACGCCCTGGACTTCAGTGAGATCAAATGCCCTTCCTCTGTATGCTCCAACGGCCTGGACTACACCATCTACATCTGTGTATTGCGCCTCGAAGGGTTCAGTGAATCCTCTCACCGCCGTCTCAACGCCCTCCACTCGAATTTCGCTGCCAGTCGCGTAGAAAACCCTTTCCTCGAAAGAGCGCGCCAGCGTGCCACCGACGCTGGCGACGAAAATGCCCAGGCCGGCGGTCAGGATCAACAGCAGCGAAAGCCTTGAATAGTGGGTCGGATTGCGGGCCATCTGCCAGAGCCCCAGTACCGTTCCTACAGGCATCCATCTTGAAAGTACACGGCTAGCCAGCGTAAGTGCCAGAGGCAGCAGCCTCAGGAGCACCATCGCGGACGCCACAAGTATCAGGCCAGGCATAGCCAATAACACCTGGTCTACGACCCTGTCGCCAAATACGCTCGTCGCCACCAATGATCCCTGTTCGGTGAGTTGCCTGAACATGAAAAGGGCCACCACAAGTAGGCCGACATCTAGGTAGTAGCGCTGAAAGAAAGATTGCCGGGCTGGTCGAGCCAGTTCCTGACGATGGGTGGCCACCTCGATCTTCGACGCCAGCCAGGCAGGAACGGTCAGCGCCACCAAGGTCAGGATGCCACCCAGTGCACTAAGACCGTATGACGCGGTGGAGATTCGAACAGGCAAGGCCGCGTTGCCTGTCAGTTCCGAAAACGCCGGCGAAAAGCCAAGGACGCTCACCGCTGCCGCTGCCACCAACGGGCCAACCACTATCGCAACGACCGACATCGTGGCGCCCTCGAACAAGAACACGGTCATGACGTGTATGGTTGACGCGCCTCGACTTCTTATTAGCACAATCTCGGTCCGTTGACGCGCGACGACCATGGCAGAGACCACCATAATGTAATAGAGGATGACGAGCACGATGATGAGCATCGCCACAATAATCGGTAGCTTGGTAAAGAAATGTCTTCGCTCGAAAGTCCTAATCGCCGAATCAAGGCCGGTTTGCTGTTGGTATCCAAACAGACGCGTCCCGAGACGGTTCTGCACCGCAGTTATACCGACCAGGATATCGAGGGCGTTCCGCGCGTCCAGAGCTTCGAAATCTATCTCCAGCAGCCACCCATACTTCGTATCCATGTTGTTGAACGACGGTCCCACAACACCGAAGTACGCCGCCTCACTAATGTGAAAAGGCAGTCCATCGAAGTTTACACGCGTTCCTACGCTGAGAACCTCGTCGTCAATCTGCCAGAGATCGGCTTCCGGGTCGCTTCGCTTGAAAAGCCCGCTAACCACTACGATAATATAGGGAGTGGGACCCGGCTGAGACGGCACAGCCACTATTCGATCACCTACGCCAACACCAAACGCCTCGCCCGCCTCCTCGGGGACCAACGCCTCTACCACGAGAAACTCCCCGGGCTCCTTGATTGCTTCGTCCCTAGGAAATCTACCGCCCGGCAGCAGCGTGATATTGTCTTCAAAACCGGACATAAACGCGAAATATGACCGAACGGACGTCGACCACAGGTCCCTCCGGTCATCGAAAGTTCCGGGGGTACCCACAGCGAAGACTGAAGTTCTACCAGCCCTATCCTGACCTCTCAAGAAACGGCCTAAAAGTGGTCTCGTCTGGGAATCTACAACCTCGGAAATCGCCCCGTAGTTATCCCAATTCGTCGGGCCTCTGTCAGCGCTCAATACGACGTTGGACTCGACCGGTGACAGCCCTTCGAGCTCTATGTCAAGGGCGAGATCTCGCAGGGCCTCGAAGTAGATAGCACTCCCGGCCAGCATCGAGGACGCCAGGACGACACCCACGACAACTGAAGAGAGCAATCGCCAGTTGGCGACGCTACGCCTGACAAGTAGCTGCCACGTAGAAAAAAAACCCTTGATTCGCACGCTACCTCAAATCAGCCACTCGTTGGTGGCCACGACCCTATGGGAAGGCCTATAACAAACATTATAGATCTGGTGCTACCCGTCATACCTCTACCCGGGATATCTCGTGTAGCCTCATCCGGCCGATGGCCCGATACACCGCGAATATCGCAGTGAGTATCACCAAGACCAACACGATGTAAACCGGGGCCATTAAGCCCCACTCGGTCCTGAGGAGGAAGGGCGGTATCACCGGGTCACCGGTCTCTGTTATGGCCAGAGTAGACACCATCATCTTGCTCATCTGGAAGCCGGCCCAGTTGCCCAGAGCCAGACCGATCACCGCGATGGCAATATGCTCGATGCCGAGCAGTCCCATCATCTGCGGTCGGGTCAGTCCCAGTGAGCGCAGCGTGCCAGCCTCGCCCCGGCCTCGAGTGGCAAATGCCAGGAGGTACACGGCGTAAGCTATGGCTGATACGACTACTATCACACCAACGGAGATTAGCACCATTAGCTTCCATCCTGCCGTGACCAATGGGTCGATACGGGTACTCAGCAGTCGCTGTTCCTTGAAGTGAAGCTGGGTCGGCTGAACGCCAAAAGCCAGTACGCTATCGCGAGCAGCCTCATCCTCGCCAGGTGTGGTGATGATGAATACCTCGTCGGCAGCAAAGCGCAGCCCCGGGCTCAGCATGTTCAGATACCGCAGATAGGAAGTCATCTCCATTACCATGAACCCCATGTCGTGCGGGTCCCCCGGCGGAAGTGTTGGGAAGTAGTCCACTATATCTGTGATCAGCACCGGAAACGCGCGGCTGGCGATGTCTATCACGAAGGTGTTACCCGGACCAGTGCCGGTGGCGTCGGCAAAGGACGCGCTCACCAGCACCGGAATTCGACCTGCACCGCTCAGCCGGTGGATACCTCGCATCCCCAGGTCGGTGTCCTTGCCAAAGGTGAAAGTTATCGCACTCTCGCCGGAAAGCTTGTCCTCCCCGGTCAGTGCGATCACATCGCGAGACCCTGGGGCAACCTTCATCGGGGACCACTCTAGCCCATCCTCAAAACCGTCGATGATTGTGGTCTCTCCCTCCGGTCCGGCCGCAAACACATTGTCCATCAGTACCGTGCCGGGCGTGCCCGAAGGGCCATATACGAACTCGAATAGCTGGATCGACAGCAGATTCACCGGCTGCACCAAGTCGTCCGGAATTCCGGTCGACATTATCTGCCATCCATCACGGCTCAGGGGCCCAACATTAAGAATCTCGACAATCCCTCTGGCGTCTTCGACGGCGAACATGACGAAAATAGACGGATAAGGAACAAGGGGTTTCACCCATACTCCAAGGCCTGACGACCCTTCAGGCACCTCCATTACAACTGGTACAGCACTGCTCGTAAGATCGGCCATCATCGCTTCCAGCGAGCGTTCGGAGAAGTCATCCCGGAACCAGGAGGCCGTGGAGAACGGCTCAGACTCCAACGCAAGGACCGAAAACACCCTGCGCGAAGCATCGGCCCCTATCTGGCCTACGGTTCGGTGGGCAAGAGCAGCGTCGGTGACACCCGGCAGATCAATAAACATCCGCCTGGACTCGTCGGGCGAAGCCCCAGTGATGTCTTGTATCCCGGTGACATGCAAATCGGCCGCAACCTCATAGAGGGCCTGCTCCTCCTGACTCAATCCCAACGTAGCGCCAACTGTAGTCGACAGAATCCCCAGGCCCGTCAGCAGCACGAGGAGCAACATCATCCAGGTATATTGAAACGGATTACGGGACATATGGAGTAGTGAGATAGCCGCCCACACCGGGGCTGCCTTGGCTAATATCCTGAAAACATAGAATCCGGCGTGAAGAGGCACGGACGCGATCAGCAGCACAGCGGCGGCAAAGATCGCATCATCTGGCGACAGGGACTCCATATATGCAAACAGCGCGACGGCCCCCGCACCGAAGACGATCGCGATCCATCTTGAGATAGATCGACCCGTACGGGCGGCAAACAGGTGGGCGAGTGCTGCGACTGCAAGTATAGTCAGAGGCATGATCCAGTCCAGCGTGTATTCGTCCCTTATTTCCCGGGCCACGATAGCCGGCGCCAGCACGGCCAGCGATGTCGCCGTCGCCAGGTGAGCCATGACGGGCGACTCTCCACTGATGTATTTCACAAAGATTGGGAACAGTCTCATGAACAGCAGGGCGACGACTGCCAAGAGCAGTACTGGCGCCAGAAGTAGCGCCTCGTTGATCTCTACTTCCTTAAGGAGCCCTCCGGATATCACATGGCCCCGGGCGCGAATCTCCCAAAACAATAGCCCGCCTAAGACAAGGAGCCCAACATCCAGGTAGTAGTGCTGGATAAAGGGCAGAGTAGACGTCCGAAAGGATCGGAACCTCTGTCCCACGACCGTCGAGCGGCCACCGACCAGGCCAGGGATAACAAACAACAAGAGGCATAGCACACCCGCCCCAAGCGCCACGAGGAACGCCGTGGGATCAGCCACCACTGGCAATCGACCACCCTCCGTGAACTCGTCGAAGTAGGAAAGCCTCCCGGCAAGTCCCACAACGCCCATAACCAGGAACGGTGCAATGGCCACCGGGATGACGATCACTGCGATTCCTTCGACCGAGTACAGTCTGGCGAGCTGCCAGAGGCCTGTACCGCGACTTCTCAGTGAGACGACATCGTCCGCGCGGCTCTCTACTAGAAATGCCACCATCATCGACAGGTAGTACAAGACGGTGAGCACCATCACCGCTATAAGAAGAAGCAGCGGGATGGATGAAAAGAATCTGCGTTCCACAAACAGATCGATAAGTTCCGTGAGTCCAGTCACGGATATCGCCCCTTCGACATTGATGGCAAGGTCGCTCTCGTAAGCTTCGAGCCGGGCGATGATCTCTTCCGGCTCCCACTGTTTCAGCGCCTTCTTGTCGAGCGCCAGATAGTAGTCGATGGTACTGAAAGTTGTTGAGAAGGCTTCGCCAACGCCGTCTAGCAGCGAGCCCGTGGAGATGAACATCGCCAACTCCACGTCAATCTCGGCCTCTTCGAGGAGCAACTGCGTGTCCGTCCCCAGCGAGCGATCGAGCTGATACGGATCACCAGTCGCGGACTGGGTAGTGACCCTGAACATGTTGGAAATGGGTGGCCAGTAGGGGTCACCAGGGTCGATCGGAACGACAATCCCGGTCACCACCGCGGTGAGCCGCCGGTCACTCCTCAAAGATTGCGCAAGGAACACCCTGTCGCCAACAGTCAGCTGAAAGAAGTTCGCTAGGCCGACACCGAGAGTTGCTTCAACAACGGGCCCCTCCGCGCTCTGGACTACGATGTCTCTGGCATATACGCCCTGAACGAGCCTGACTTTGTCCTGCATTCCCGAGAGGGTTTGAAAGTGACCTCGGGGCAGACCACTAACCTGCTCCTCCGGCTCAGGCAACGGATGGGCCTCCGTTCCTAGCAGGTAGGAGTCCGTCCTAAGGTAGCGAACCACACCATCGCTGACCTCGGCCAAATTCGCGTCTATAACCCTCCCGATACTGGTATCGACTTCGTCGAGTGCATCCTGCCGAACAGGAATGAAAGGCGCATAGGTGCGCACTCGGAGTGCTCTATCGGGTGCGCGCTCAACCGACGTGTCAAGGCTGAGCCTATTAAGGGAGGCAATGTAGACCGGCGCGCCAACAACAAGGCTGCTCGCCATTGTCACGCCGACAAATATGGCCGACAGTAATTTCCAGTTGGCGGCAAGCCGCCTGAGAATCAGTCTTGACATTGATCGAACAAGGTCAGCGTGCCTTTCAGAGCTTGTTACGACCCCCCCACTGCGGTACTGCCCTGTTTGGCAGGGTAGCATATGATATCACGAGGGCCTGCGAACGCGACATACAGCTATGTCTAGGCCCGGTACGAACATGCACGGCTCAATCTCCGTGCGGCAACGCGCCGGCTGCTGTCTAGGGTGATATGATGTGCGCCGTCCTGATGGCAGGGGTTTCACAAACCGCCCGCCACTCGGATCGTTATTCCGGGTTTTGCGTAAAAATACGGCATCTATTAGAGGTATCCCCTCTAGGAACACTTCAACGGAGGAACAATGACCAAATACCGAGCGGCGGTTATCGGACTGGGACGGATGGGCAGCACATACGACGACGAGGGGCATGCTGGCGGAGCGACCTTCACGCCATACTGCCACGGGCCGGCATACTACTATTCGCCACTCACCGATCTGGTATCGGGAGCAGACCCCCACGATAGCCAGCGGGAGCTATTTGGCGAGCGCTGGGGAATCGCCCCCCAAAACATGTACCGCGATCACAAGGAG
>JASLXL010000258.1 GCA_030740335.1 SAR202 cluster bacterium
CAGATCCGGGCGTAGCTCTTCCAGGAACGTGGTGAAGTACCCCCCTAACAAGTCTCGCCATTCTTGAACATCGAAATCCTCGGACGCGATGTCGCGACCGTACATCTGCTTGAAATCACGTTGAATCGGCTCGTTGAATCCGAACTGGTCTGCGTGGTCCATGGGCCTGGCTTCAGTGCGGAGACAGATGAACAGGCCGTCCCAGTCATAACCTTTCAGCAGATTGAGCCAATCTGTTCGCAGGTATTCACGCGTCTCTTCGTAGGCCAGCGAGAGCACGCCCCACTGGTGTAGCTCCCCGGACCGGTCAACGTTGACGTAATGTGGATTGTTGCGGCTGAAGTCACTCTGCCATGCGAAATGCTGGCCGTGCATGGCGTTGTGGTGGCTTACCTCACGTACCTTCTTGGGAGCCAGCGGCCAGCCCTCGGAAAAGATGCTGACGTATAGGTAGGCTTCCATGCCGAACTCGTGGGCCATGCGAGGCATGACATCGAAGTCGTCCCAGTCCATGTCGTTTCGGACCTTACCGACTGCCCTGCGATAGTTCCTCGCGGTATAATAGCGCCCCTTCCTGGTACGCCTACCGTGTCTCCAGTGGACTGTTCCAGCACCCAATTCGTCTCGCCATGCCTCCATGCGACGCCGTAATTTGTCCTCGGTGTCCAGTAAGCCGTCCGCCTCACCGAAGGTAAGGTGGTCGCCCCAAGACGCGCTGGCGATGTTCTGTCCTATGGATTGGCTCATTGCGCACTCCTTTGGCTGCGTGCAGACTTCAATCGCTAGTTGAATCCCGAATCGTGAAGCCGGGGGTGAGTAGATGGTTGAAGGATAGGAAGGTCAGCGATGCGAGCCTATATGGAATACTTCTCCAGGAGTCGTCGGGCGATAATCAGTTTTTGCATCTCGTTCGTGCCCTCACCGATGATCATTAGCGGCGCCTCGCGGTAATATCGTTCCACCGGATACTCCTTGACGTAGCCGTATCCACCGTGGATCCGCATCGCCTCCAACGTCACCTCTCCGCACGTCTCGGACGCGAACAGCTTCGCCATGCCCGCCTCGAGATCAACACGATTTCCCTCATCCTTGAGTCGGGCCGCCTCTGCGGTGAGCAGGCGCGCTGCATGGATTTTCGTACCCATCTCCGCCAACTTGAGCTGTATCGCCTGGTGTTGCGCGATCGGCACGCCGAATGCAACGCGTTTCTGCGCGTACGCAATTGCCGCCTCGAAGGCTGCCGTGGCCACGCCTACGGCCCTAGCAGCCACGTTGATCCGCCCCGATTCGAGTCCGTACATGATCTGCCCGAACCCGCGCCCCTCCTCGCCACCAAGTAGGTTGGCGGCCGGGACACGCGCATTGGTAAACACCAGTTCGACCGTATCGATGCCTCGGTAGCCCATCTTGTCCAGGTGCTGACCCACGGTGAAACCCTCTGTAGGCCTCTCTACAACTATGCAAGAGATACCACGGTAGGGGGGATTTGCTCCAGTGTCGGTCTTGACCATGACGGCGAATGCGGTGCCGTGCTCACCGTTGGTGATGAACATCTTGGTGCCGTTGAGGACGTATTCGTCGCCGTCCCGCACCGCCGTCGTCTGGATGTTCTGGACGTCGCTGCCGGCCTCCGGCTCCGTAAGGGCCAGCGCCCCGCGGATTTCCCCATCCGCCATGCCGTGGAGCCAGCGGTGTTTCTGGTCGTCAGTGCCGTACTTTTCGACGATGGACGCTAGGAGGTGGTGCGTCCCGATGATGCCGCTGACAGACATCCAGCCCTTGGCCAGCTCCTCGAAGATCAGCGCCATGGTGGCGGTGTCCATCCCGAGGCCGCCAAACTCCTCCGCAATCGTTATCCCAAACAGGCCCAGCTCCTTCATCTGCTCGACAAGCTCGGTGGGGTAGATGTCCTCGTCGTCGTACTTACTCGCGACCGGTATCACATCGCGCCGTACGAACTCCCGAACGAGGCTGAGGATCTGGTTTTTTATCTCAGGTGAAACGGTGGGACTCATACTTTTGCCCTCTAGCGTGTCGTGCGGTTCTTGCGGTACGAATCCTTGAGGGCTATCTTGCCGTCTCTGAACGTGATGACATCGCAGCCGTTCACCTCGACCGAGGAGCCGTCCGTGTCGGTCCCTGTGAAGGTCCACTCGGCAATGCCCCTGTCGCCGCTCACGAAGTATTTTGGGTTGGTCCACTTGCCGTCCGAGGAGCGGTCTAGGAACCACTGGAGCGCTTCTCGCACCTGGTTCGGCCCCTCATAGCAGGTCCCGTGGGCTTCCGGTCCGAAGGAGCTGTTGAACACGCAGTCCTCGGTCATCAATGCCATCATTGCGTCGATGTCGTCGCGATCACCGGCGAGGCCGAAGGCCTTCAAAGCGGCGATATTTTTCTGCTCGGTGTAGCTCTTGGTCACTTGCCCACCTCACCGCCGGTTGGGGTCGTACGTTCGAAGACCCTTCAGGACGTTGTGCGGTTCTTGCGGTACGAGTCCTTTATGGAGATTTTGCCGTCACGGAAGGTGAACATGTCGCACCCGTTGGCCTCGATGGAGGAGCCGTCGGGCATCGTAGCCGTGAACCTCCACTCGGAGACGCCTCTGTCGCCGCTCACGAAGTGTTGCGCGTCATTCCACTGTCCGTCAGGGAAGGTGTCGAGGAACCACTGGTATCCCTCGCGGACCTTCTCACGGCCCAGGAACTGCGAGCCGTTGACATAGAGACCCATCGAGCCAAAGAAGTCGCATTCGTCGGCCATGCAGTCCATCAGCACATCGATATCGTGGTCGTTCCACGCATTTCCGAATTTTTCCAGTAGCGCGACTTTCACTTGGTCACTAACAGCGGTAGCCATGATCGGACCTCCTTGTTGCTCCTCTTTTTAACAGATAGGGAGATTATATGTACTTGTGGGAGGGAGGAAACCACCACGGCCCTCGGCAAGGAGATATCGCCCCTTGGCTCGTCCCAAACTCAGAACCGGGTAGGGTACACACCTTCATTCTCGTTTAGACTGGCTCCCACGTCTAGGTCAAAGTGCACTTGCCCATGGGCGTGCCACTCTCCGCCCAACTAAGCGCGCGCAATGCCGCCCTAGCCCTGCAGGGCTTTATGGGCTAGGAGACGTGAACGGTCGCTTTCTGACAGGTGCGGGCCGATGTCCTTGGCGAATTGGGCCAGAGTCTCGTCCGGAGTCATATCGGTCGTGTCGTAGGTGAGCCTGTACCGGAGGGTAGACGAGGCGAATTCCTCATCGAAGCGCGCGAGGACGCATTCGATGTCCTGCTCCTTGAGCACGCCTCGGGGATGAGGTGACTCCTTGAGCCGCTTGGCGATTGCCTCTGGGGACGCCTTCAACAGCACGAGTACGGTGTCGCGAGCGACCTTCATGATGTGGTTCTCGATGTTGCGACCGATGGCCGAGCGGCTACCGTCATGGCCGTAGTCGTAGTACAGCGGCCCGTAGACCGCGTCCTCGATATGGAAGCCGACCATTATGTTGTCGTGATCGGCGTAGAACGCGTCGTTCAGGTGGTACATGATCTGGTGGTTCTGGATCATCGCCTTGAGCTTAGGGCTCAGGGCGTTGACCTGGACGTACTCCTCTTCCGTGAGGTCGCCATGGCCGATGTCAGGGAACGCAAAGTGGTCATGGAACGGCGGCATGCCCTGCGGTATCGGAGGCCCGAGCGTTTCCTCGATCCAACCCGCGACATTCTTCGCCAACGTACTCGTACCCGAGTACTCGCAACCTGTGATGATCAGCCTCATTTTCTGTGGCTCCTTCCTAGTGTCTTATCGGCAAATATGGCCTCTCAACGTATGTCATTCTGAGGAGTCTCCGACGAAGAATCTGGGGAAGGGTCGGCCCTTGGCGTCAATAGTCCGATAGCCCCGCCTAAGATCCTTCACTTCGTTAAGGATGACAAGCTTTGGCGCCTAAAATGGCGCCTACAGACAAGACCTATCCCAGGATAGACTGGTTCCAGTCCACCCAGTCCATAGCACCGCTGGTTACGACCAGATTATTGTAGTGCTCAATATACGCATCGGACGGTGATGCTTGTCCAGGGAACCATGGGCCCGCATCCAATCCCATCGCCTTCAGCAGAATCAGTGCATGGGGTCCGTCGGCGACCATCGGGTTGGCGGGTGGAGTGTCGCCTCCCGGGCCATAGACCGGCTCGAACCATAGCTGTTTGTAAAGCGCGTCGTACTCGTCGAACTTCCCTTGCTCTATCAGGTCAATTCGGTGCAGCGAAAGCCTCGGAGCCACGTTGCCGTACACATCAACGAAGGCCCGCATGCCATACTTTGAGCCTTGGGAAAAGAATGGCGCATTTTCGACAAAGACGAATCGATCGCCGTAGAGCTGCTGCATCCCGACATACTGGTCTATGCTGGGCGCACTCCACTTCAATCCGACAATGTTCTCCAGATCCGCGAAGCGCTCGAACAGGGCCCTGCTGAAGGAGTAGCCAGGCTGCGGCATAACCCAGAAGCTGTTGTACAGCACTAGGCCGATGTCTACCCGGTCGTTCACGTACTTGTGGTGGAGGAAGATGTCGTCCTCGGTTGGCAGCGAGTAGTGGGGGGGACACAGTAGTACAAAATCGACGCCGGCGTCAGCGGCCACCTGAGCCCTCCTGGCCGCCTTCCGGGCGCTCAGCTCCGCGATCATCACCATCGTCGGAGTCTGGCCTTTGGCCTCGTCTACCACAAGCTTCGCGAGGTCGGCGAACTCGCCGTCCTCCAGCATGTACGCCTCTCCGACGCCGCCCGCTATCAGCAGGACGCCTTTGCCTTCCACGATGCCCTGATCAATAAGCCATCGTACATGTTTGCGCTGGCTGTCCAGCAGCAAGTTGTAGTTGTCGTCATTGAACGTCGGCATCGACAGAATGCTGCCGAATAGTTTTTCCCTGCGAGTCCTACCCATTGTGATCAGCTCCTGATTATTGCGTGATTCGGGACTATGGTTCGACAGGCTCTCCATGAACGGCCTTTCCGCTCACCCTGAGCCTGTCGAAGGGCTACTCCACGATTGATTGATCGAAGTCGATCCACTCACGGATGCCGCTCGCATCGATGCTCTTGCGCGTGTGTTCGACGTAGGCCGCGGAGGGCTGCGCCTGGGCGGGGAAGTTCGGCCCCGGCTCGAGGCCCATCAGCCGCCATCGCACATGGCCGAACACGCCGTCGCCGACGCTGCCAAAGGTCGGCGCGTCGGCCGTGTTCAGCTCGTTGTCGGGATCGAAGTGCAGCTTTGCAAGTAGCGCGTCCAACTCGTCGTACCGGCCCTCGCTGAACAGCTCCCACTTGTGGGCGGTCAGCCTTGGGGCCACGTTGCCGTGGAAGTCCACGAAGCCCTTCATACCCAGGCGTGCGCCCATCGAGTTCGTCCCGTTGTCGATAAAATTGTACTGGTCGGCGAACAGCTTTAGTATGCCCGTATAGTGTGCCACGCTGGCCGAGCTCCACTTGAAACCCACCACGTGCTCCAATTCGGAAAACCGCTCGAACAAACTCCGCGTCAGCTCGAACCCATTGGGCATCACCCAAAAGTTGTTGTAGGTCATGATGCCAACATCGGCGGCATCGTTGATGTACTGGTGGTGCATGAAGATGTCGTCCTCGGACGGGCTGGAGTAGTGAGGCATGCCCAGCTCCAGGAAATCGATGCCTATGTCCGCGGCGCGGCGCGCCCTCCTGGCGACCGCCCTTGTGCTCAGGTCGAAGATGCCGGCCATGGTAGGAACCTTGCCCGCCGTCTCCTCGACCAGTACCTCCATGAGGGCGTACAGCTCGTCGTCCTCCATGAAGTAGCCCTCGCCGTAACCTCCCGCGATGAGCAGCACCGCGTTGCCCTCGGCGACACCTTGACTCAGTAGCCAACGGATATGCTTACGCTGCTTGTCCAGCAGCAGGTTGTGGTTCTCGTCCTTGAACGTAGGAAGCGAAATTATCGCCCCGACGAGTTTTTCTTGGCGCACGTCGGTCATGTAACGTCTCCTTGTAATTTCAAAAAATCTTTCGTAATAGTAGGGAGTTTAGCGAGGGCACACCCCGCCGTCAACGGGTAAATCAGAGCAATTTCAAATGTAAATTGGAATCGCGTTGTCGGCGAATCGATTTCGTTGACTTTTGTAGATCAGACCAAGCTCTGCCTAGCGAAATTGAATGGAGTATAGATCGGCATCAGCAAGCTGAACTCTAAGCCTTACAGGCTGTCCGGCTAGCCCCGA
>JASLXL010000259.1 GCA_030740335.1 SAR202 cluster bacterium
AGATCCGGGAGTTCGGCAACCAGGCTGCGGAATTCCTTGGAGGCGAATTCTCTAACGGTCCCCTGGCAGCTCACCACAAGCCCGAGTTCGGACGCCTTCCTCCAAATGGCCAGAGGGTCATGTCCCGGCGAGCGGTCGGACGGGCCCAGCCGAATACCCGCGGCACCCCCGGTGGCCCATCGCTCAAGCTCGGAGAGAGCCTTGGATTGTCGGTGGTCAACTATCACAACAGCGGCGAATTTGCCGGGGTAGCCCGTAACGCAGTCCAGGAGGTAGGTGGCGTCGAAATTCCCCCCGTGTTGTATGAGGACGGCATGCTCCACGTCATTGGCGTCCATCTGATAGATGAGTAGGTCGACGGGCTCAAACCAGTTGTGGCCGGCATGGCAGTGGGTGTCAACTATTTTCATGGCTGTTCTTCCTCCATAAACCGGGATCGCGGGGCGACTGGTTGCATCAGGCTCTCGGCAACGGCAGGCCGACCGGCTCACTGCGGGCCGCTGATTTGTAGCCGGCCAGTATCGCTTCGACCAGTGAGCCCAGGTTAGCGCCGGGTGAGGACTGTGAGGAATGGGACCTGACAGCCAATAGGGCGCCCTGACCGCTGCTCAGCTTCGAAAGTTTGGCCACGTAATTGGGGCTGAGAGCGCCGAGAACATGACGCTGAGCCGGTGATGAGCAGAACCATCCCCCTGTCATTGCGAGCATGCGTTCCAAATGTCGGGCGAAGTCCTTTCGGCCCATCGACTTGCGCGATGTCGCGATGTATCGTAGGAATTTGGGTGTCCCAAGACCTCCTGGTCGATGGATTCTTGGACGACTTTTCGCAGTGTAGACGGCTCACTTTTCGTTGCCATTGGTGACCGACCTCGGTCTGCCTGATAGCTGTGTCCGAACCATAGCAAATACTTACGTGATTCACCAGTGTCAGCCCGGAATTGTTAACGCGGCCCATCAACGGGTTGAGACTTGTAAAATCCCAGCGTCAAGGGTATGCTTCCGACAAATTAGCCCACGACAGACACCGTCGTACCGGTGCAGACACCCATAGCTCAGAGAGTCGTCAGGATTTGTTCTCGGCGGGATTTCAATCAAGTAGCCACATGTGTTACGGGAGGGAACTGAGATGACCACATCTGAAGAAACGGTTGACAAGGAATGGAGAGCGCTGGTTGCTCTTGAGCCCGAGAAAATGCAGGCTCGAATGGTGGAGATACTCACCGAACTGAACGGATTACCAGATTCGGAACGGATAGAGCGCAGACTGGCGATGGCCCGGGCGGAGTATGACCTGACGGACGATGAATTGCGCAAGTTCACCGTATCCCGGCTTCGGGCCTGGCTGACACTGGATCGAGCGGTGGCCAAGCATATGTCCGATGCGTTTGACGACGTAATGAAGAAGATATCCGGTACCCAGGCAATGCGCCAGGTCGGGTTGGTGCAGACACTGGCAAGAGATTTTTCGCTGGAAGACCAGGAAACCCTGGTCGAGTTAATACCCAACGTGTTCGGCGGGGCTCCGATCGGGCTATCGGTGTCTCGAGTCGTACAGGAAGCACCGCCCCCACAACCGGAAGCACCAGCGAAGCCGGCGAAAAAGTGGTGGTGGCCCTTCGGCTAACCGCAGTTCGGGCCCTGCTCAGCGAAACCGATCAGGACAATGGGCCGAAACTCGCCTTATCAACCCTGGTGTGATCGTCGCTTTCTGCCCGAAATGAAAGGGTCGCCTGGCGGGCAGCAATGGCGTATCGTGAGGGCCGGTGTAAAGTGAAGAACCGAGGGTTAAGGGGTCTCCTGGTCGGGGAGACTGGATTCGAACCAGCGGCCCCCTGCACCCCATGCAGGTGCGCTACCAAGCTGCGCCACTCCCCGACCACAAGTAGGATAGCACAGGGCTTAAAGCCGTACAAGAACGCCTAGAGTTCGCGCCGAGAAATATCCCTCACCTGCGATATACCACGTTATCATCCCGAATTGCCATCGCTGTTCCTCGACCGAAGCCGTATATCGTGGAACAGGTACTGGTTGGCGTAGCCGGCGTAGGACTTGAAGTAATTCTGAGCCCATAGCCGCATCCTTGTTTTTGAGTTTTTTCTGTCCGTGGATTTACCGAACTCATCCGCGTACCATTCCCGCATCACCCGCTGAATCCAGACGTCAACCGGGAAAGCTTCCGGTTTATCGAGGGAAAACAGCAGAACGCAGTTGGCGACCTTGTCGCCGACTCCGGGAAGTGCCGTTAACGCCTCCAGCGCCTCCCCGTAGGAAGATTCGCGCAGTGCGAAGAGGTCCACTGTCCCGTCGGCAACAGCAGTGGAGACCGCGGCAACATATTTGGCCCGAAATCCCAGGCCTAGTTTCCGCAACGGCTGCTCGCCTGCTCCGGCCAGGTCGCCGGGCCGAGGGAAGGTGTGCCGTACCCGCTTCCCCAACCGGACGGGACGCCCAAAGGCGCCAGCGATGTCCTCCATATTGGTACTGATTCGGCGTATGTTCGAATTGGCTGAACAGACGAAGGAAACGAGGCACTCCCAGGGGTCTTGCCGCAGAATACGCATACCCCGGTAACGCCCGATGACGGCGTCGATGTGCTCGTCCACGCCGATCGAGCGGTAAATAGCTTCCAGATCGTCGTCGAGGCACAGGTAGTCGCGCAGCAGGGGTTCCAGGGCCGATTCGTCGTCCGGAGCGCAGAGGAACTCGATGCCGTCCGGCTCCCGCCGAAGCTCGACGATGTTATCGAAAACAACGCCCTGGTACCATCCGTTCCGGTCTGCCTCTCGACGCCAACGGAAGGCCTGCCCACACTCCAGAGTACTGGCCAGGTCGAAGGGCCGGTCCAGAGGAATCAGCACGGCCTAGGCCTCCACCCAGTCCCGGATCTGCTGGGACAGCTCGCGCAGGGTGCAATTGGCCAGTGTCACCGGCGGGAGTGACTCTAGAAAGAGGCTGCCGTATCTTCGCGATGTGACGCGTCGATCCAGGATCACGACGACCCCTCTGTCAGTTTTTGTCCTGATAAGGCGCCCGAAGCCCTGGCGAAGTCTAAGGATCGCCTGAGGTACGGCGAATTCGGTGAAGGGCTGTTCGTAGAGCTCCGAGCGGGCGGCGAATAGCGGTTCGGTTGGGACGCTGAAGGGCAATCGGACTACGATCAGTACCTTGAGCGAATCTCCTGCCAGATCAACACCCTCCCAGAAGCTGGCCGTGCCGAGGAGGACCGACTTGGGCTCTGCGAGGAACCGCTGGACGAGCTGCTGGGGTGTTCCGTCTATCCGCTGTGCAAGGACGTTGATACCGCTAGACCGGAGGCTCGCGCGTATTGCGTTGGCGGTCGTCTGGAGCGACGCGTGAGATGTGAACAGGACCATGGTTCGGCCGCCAACGGCTTGGGCGGCGTCCACGATGGCCTGCTCCATAGCTCCCTGGTAGGCCCATGACGAGGGTTCGGGCATGTCATCGGCCACGCACACCATCGCAGCCCGTGGGTAGTCGAACGGCGAACCCAGTAGGAGTTCGTCGGCATCATCGAACCCTGTCCGTTCCTGAATGTGGTCGAAAGTGCCATTGGTACTGAGAGTAGCACTGGTCAGGACTACGCAGTCTTTCTGAGCGTAGAGAATGTGGTCCAGAGTCTTGCCCACGTGGAGTGGGGCCGCGTGGAGAGTCAGGCCGTCTGTTCGGCCACTCCGGGTCACCCAGTAGATACCGTCGGATTTGGGGCGAACGATACACTCAGCCAGTCTCTGGCGCAACTCACCGTTGACCTGTTGTGCGTTGCCTAACTCCATCAAGAGACCCTCGTAGTTGGGCAGGCCAGCCTGATCCAATCCTTCGAGCGAAAGCTCCAAGTCCCGTAGGGCGCCGCCCAGTTCGGACAGTGATAGATCCAGGACTTCCCATTGAATTTCTAGCTGGGACCATCCCGGTTGTGCCCGGGTGCCTGAGGTGATGCGGTAGTCCTGAGTTCCGCGGGCATCACCCTCGTCCTCGGGCGACATCAGCGAGGCGATGTTTGCGAAGGCACTGGCTGTGTTGTTTCGCACGGTTGGAAGCAGCGTGGTGGCGTCCGCCACAATTTTCTGCACGGAGTCGCGACGGGTGGCCGCGGTCCCGGAGCCTCGGAACGATGCGACGGTCCCGTGAAGCGGGCCGCTATCGGCGGCGAGACCTCTGAGGTGATCTTCGATCCGGGAGTGTTCCAATTCGAATCCCAGATGTCTTGTGGCCTCGTCCTCAAGGTGATGGGCCTCGTCGATGATCAGGAGGTCGTAAGGGGGTATCAGAGTGCCGCCGGCAACCAGGTCGGAAAGCAGCAGCGCATGGTTGACGATAACCAGGTGGGAGGCCGCCGCCTTCTCCCGGGCCGAACGGAGAAAGCACGGGCCGCCCATACCGAGACAGTCAAGAGCCCCCTGGGCGGAAAGCCGGTCCCATGGTGCGGCGGCGGTTCGATACCCGAGGTTCAACTCGCTCCTGTCGCCCGATTCGGTGATCTGGAGCCACACCAGTATCTTGGCCAGCATCCGGGTTTCGTGATCGGAGTGCGATTCGCCGCCACGGAGGTGGTTCCAGCGTCGCACACACAGGTAGTTCGCCCTGCCCTTTAGCTGAGCGAATCTGGTGTCTGCGACGGAGACTCCGTCCATCCGGTTGAGGGCCTCGATCAGGGCGGGAACATCCTTGTTGAGCAGCTGCTCCTGGAGGTTTATGGTGTTGGTGGAAACGACAACGCGCCGGTTATTCGCCGATGCATAGAGGAGAGCGGGGAGAAGGTAGGCTATGGATTTTCCCACGCCGGTACCGGCCTCGACGATCAGTCGCTTGCCTTGATTAATGGATTCGGCGACAGCCCGGGCCATGGCGATCTGTTGCGGCCTGGCCTCGAATCCCGGGATGGCTTCGGCAAGTGGGCTGCCGTCGTCGAGTAGCGAGGCCACGAAGTCCACGTCCAGCTCTCGGGTGGTCCTATTTGGGCGCAACGTTCGCGTGCGCTGAAGCCGTCGGCCGATTTCCTCGGTGTCCACTCCGGTGATGCCCACCTGTGGTTCTTCCCCCAGTCCTGCGGATATGAGCGCGCTCGACTGGGAGCCGACTTTATAGGCCACCAGACGGGACAGCAGATAAGAGAGTACCCAGGACGAGCGGTTGGCCAGGCGCTCCAACTCGGCAAGGGTATTGACGTCCAGTGCGCTCAGTTTTTCTCCAAGACTCAGGAAGACATCCTTGGTGATCGTGGCGTCTTCCACCGCTCGGTGAGGACGGCTGTGGACCAGACCGAGCCCGCGAGCTATGCCACCCAGTGAGTAGTCCGAGTGTCCAGGCAGGAGGACGAAGGCCATGTCCCAGGTGTCGGCCCTGGGATTGGAAAGCCTCAGTCCACGCTTGCTCAAAAACCCCAGGTCGAAGGAGATGTTTTGTCCCACGAAAGGGTAGGAGCCGATGAAGGAGGCCAGCGTTCCAGCCACGGCGGAAAATGGGGGTGCACGGTCCACATCTGCCTGTGTAATGCCGGTATATCGCTTGATGAAATCGCTGAGGCGGCGTCCGGGGTTAACAAAGGTCTGGAATGTGTCCAGTACCTCCGCACCGCGGAACTTGACGGCGCCTATCTCGATTATCTCGTCGTCACTGGCGGAGAGGCCGGTGGTCTCCAGGTCGAGGGCCACCCACACGTCGTCCAGGGGTGATATTCGTTCGGTAATTAAGGTCATGAACAGTCGTGGTGCAGTAAATTATCGATCAACCGAGTATACCACCGGGATCGGACGTCGGGTTCTAAAAACGCCAACAACTGGCGGGGTAGATGGCACAAGTTTCGGCCTAACGTAACGGACCCGCACCGATGGGTCGTCATTAAGGGGTTGTGAATCAGTGCGCGGGAGATCGCGTGATGCGTCAGTTGCCACTATCGCCTTCGGAGCCCGCTATATCCGCCGTCATTTGCTGCCAGGCCTGGCGGGCCTCTTCGACCGACCCCTCGTCTTCGATGGTCGTGATGTCGCCCGGGTCCTGGCCGAGAACCACGGACTTGAAAACGCGGCGCATTATCTTGCCGCTGCGGGTCTTGGGCAGCGTGTTTACAAAGTTGAG
>JASLXL010000260.1 GCA_030740335.1 SAR202 cluster bacterium
CTCATCCAGTCGATGATCGACGCGATGCGTGTGCCGGATCTTCGTGCCAAAATTCTCTTTACCCTGGCTATGCTGGTGGTCTACCGGTTCATATCCCATGTACCGGTACCGGGTGTCGATCCTCAGGCGCTGTCTCAGGCCTTTGAAGCTAACGCTCTGCTCGGGTTCTTGGACCTGTTCAGTGGTGGTGCTCTAGTAGGCATGAGTGTGGCCGCGCTGGGAGTCTATCCGTACATCACTGCTTCCATTGTGATGCAGATATTGACGCCTGTGATACCGCAACTCAAGGCTCTATCCCAGGAGGGAGAGTTCGGACGGCAGCGGATCAACCAGATTACACATTGGCTGACTATTCCCGTCGCCTTTTTCCAGGCTTGGGGCACGCTAACGTTCCTGCGTGCGTCTCCTGTGTTCCCCGACGTCCAGTTCGGGCTTAATGTCACGATGATGGCTATGCTCTTCTCGATGGTCGCAGGAACGATGGTGAGCGTATGGCTTGGCGAGCTCATCACCGAGCGAGGTCTAGGCAACGGCATATCCCTGATAATTTTCGGCGGCATCGTCGCCCGGTTCCCGCAGGTAGTGGGTCGCGGTTTCTTGGAAAGTGACCAGGCTGCCGGACTGCTTCTGCTAGGTCTGTTCGGGCTTGGGATAATCTACGTGATAGTTCTGTTCACTGAGGCCCAGCGTCGGGTACCGGTGCAGTATGGACGCAGCGTATTCAGGGGTGGCAAGATGCAGCGCCAGAGTGGTGCCACCTTTCTACCTCTGCGTGTAAATTCAGCGGGGATGATTCCGTTAATCTTTGCGTCGTCGATGATGATACTGCCTGTTACTGTAGCTAGCTACTTCACTACAGGGCTGACCGATAGCATATTTGTCAGGGCGGCGCGTTTCTTCTCGGACGCCCTGGACCCGTCAAGGTTCCCATATTTTGCCGGTTTGTTTATCTTGGTGGTCCTGTTCACGTTCTTTTATACGATGATCGTGTTCCAGCAGCAAAACCTCGCAGAGAACCTTCAGAGGAACGGAGGATTCATACCGGGAATACGACCCGGTCGTCCGACTCAGGAGTACCTCAACCGTGTGATCATTCGGATTACGTGGGCTGGGGCCATCTTTCTCGGGACCATCGCAGTGCTGCCATTCTTTGCCAGGATTGCAACGGATGTCCGCGCTCTGACGATTAGCAGCTTCGGTTTGCTGATCATGGTCGGTGTGGCCCTGGACACGATGAGGCAGCTGGAAGCGCAGCTTATGATGCGTAATTATGAAGGGTTCATCCGCTAACTGTGACTCATCGAGTGATCTTGCTTGGTCCGCCAGGAGCGGGAAAGGGTACGCAGGCGGCCAGGATAGTTGAGAGCCTGTCTGTGCCGAAGGTCGCCTCGGGCGATCTATTTCGGGATCATCAGGCGAGAGATACGGAGCTTGGGAGGCTGGCCCGCACCTACATGGAGCGAGGAGACTTGGTTCCCGACGACATTACCATCCGCATGGTGATGGAGTGGGTCGAAGCCCACGAAGGTGAGGGGGGTTTCTTACTGGACGGCTTTCCGCGGACCCTGGCCCAGGCCGAGGCGTTGGACCGGGAGATGGTGGAGCCAGGTGGGATCGACCGGGCGCTCTATATCAATGTAAATACTGAGGAACTGTACAGGCGTCTGGCGGGCAGGCGGATCTGCCGTAGCTGTCAGGCACCGTATCATGAGTACTCGTCGCCACCGGCGGTGTCTGGCAAGTGCGATCGATGTGGCGGAGATCTATACCAAAGAGACGATGACAATGCGGAGGCGGTTCAGAAGAGACTTGGAGTTTTCTTCAAGGAAACCGAACCGCTGGTCCAGTTCTACCGTGAAGCAGGGATTTTGCGAGAAGTAGACGGTGTTGGCACAGTCGATGGTGTTGGAGCGGCGTTACTAGAGGCTGTTGCGGAGTAGTGTTCCAAGGTCTTGTTTTGATGTGGAGATATTGGAACTGAAGGAATTGGATCAAGGGATACCAGGAGATAGATCATCGGAAATTCACCGGCACTGGGAACGATGAAGCACGGTGGCATCACGATAAAGTCCCACCGGGAACTGGACTCGATGCGGGAGTCTGGCCGCATCGTTTCAGTCGCCAAAGTGAAGTTGTCTGAAGCGATCGAGCCTGGCGTGACGACTGCAGAGTTGGATAGCGTGTTTGAGGCGGAGATACGCAGGCAGGGTGCAGTACCGTCGTTTAAGGGGCTGTACGGTTTCCCGGCCACTATATGCACCTCGTTCAACGAGGAAATTGTGCACGGCATACCGTCGGATCGAGTTGTTCAATCCGGCGATATTCTGAGCCTCGATGTTGGGGCAGTTGTCGAGGGATTTCACTCTGACAGCGCTTTTAGCTTGGGAGTGGGCGAGATTACAGAAGAGCAGCGCAAGTTGATAGATGCCACCAGGGAGTCGTTGAAGGCCGGAATAGGGCAGGCCAAGGCCGGGAACAGGGTCGGAGACATTTCTGCCGCTGTCCAGGCGTATGCGGAACCCCTTGGGTACGGTATCGTTCGGCAGTACGTTGGCCATGGTATCGGACGGGACCTGCATGAGGATCCTCAGGTTCCCAACTTTGGCATAGCTGGACGAGGACCGCTCTTACGGGAAGGTATGACTCTGGCAATCGAGCCGATGCTCAACCTGGGCACTTGGAAGACAGCGGTAATGGAGGACGGCTGGACTGTGGTGACCGCGGATGGTTCTTTGTCCGCACACTTCGAGGACACCATAATGATCACCAGCAACGGGGCTGAGGTTCTAACCAGCCCGTGATCTACGACGAAAAAGCGTAAAATGCCAAAAAAAGAAGCTATAGAAGTTGAAGGGATTGTATCCGAATCCCTACGAGATGCCACCTTTAGGGTGGAGTTGGCAAACGGCCATGAGGTCATGGCCAAAATCTCCGGTAGGCTCAGGGTTCACTATATACGAATATTGCCGGGAGACAGGGTCTTGGTCGAGTTGTCTCCCTATGATTTGTCTCGCGGCAGAATAACCTATCGATTCCACAACTAATCGGGTCGCCGTTACGGTGGAGTCAGAGTCGGGAGGCCGAGGTGAAAGTATCTGCATCCGTGAAGAAGAGGTGCGCCAAGTGCCGGATTGTCCGGCGCAAGGGGCGCGTGATGGTAATGTGTGAAAATCTCAGGCACAAACAGAGGCAAGGCTAGGTCAGCCTCCGCACACCTTGAGAGCGTTGTTACCGAAAGGGGAAACGCCGGGGATGACGGAGATAGACGAAGAACACTGCCTGAATAGGGGAACGTTATGGCAATAGTTTCCGGCGTAAATATTCCAGACAACAAGCGCGTTGAGATTTCTCTGCAGCACGTCTACGGTATTGGGCGCTATCAGGCCAAGGATGTTGTGGACAAGGCCGGTGTGACGGGTAACCCCCGTGTTCGAGATCTCACCGAGATGGATCTCACGCGCATCCGAGAGGTCGTCGATCGCGAGAAGCGAGTCGAAGGTGATCTCCGTCGTGAAATAAACTTGAATATCAGAAGGCTCATCGACATCGGCAGCTACCGAGGATCACGACATCGTCGTGGTCTGCCCGTTAGAGGCCAGCGGACTAAAACCAACGCACGAGCGAAGCGTGGACGCAGGGTGCCGGTCGCCGGTCGTCGGCATACGACCACGAAATAGTTGTACGCATGGTGAGGTTTGCGGAGGGCCGAAGACCAATCTGGACGAGGCGGATGGACGGATAGAGGAGAGAAGATGCCTAGAGAGCCAAGAACAAGAAGGCGGGTGCGGAAGAATGTTCCAGTAGGCCGCGCCTACATTCAGTCGACATTCAACAACACGGTGATAACGCTGACCGATCCGCAAGGCAACCCCATCGCATGGGGCAGCGCGGGTACGGTTGGATTCAAGGGATCCCGTAAGTCCACGGCTTTCGCGGCTCAGAGGGCAGCGGAGGCTGCCGCGCGGAAGGGTATGGATCAAGGCTTACGTCAGGTTGAGGTGTTCGTTAGGGGTCCTGGTGCCGGCAGAGAAGCCGCCATTCGCACCCTCGCGACATCTGGGATAATGATTACCACGATTCGCGATGTGACACCGACTCCTCACAATGGTTGCCGTCCACGCAATCGTCGGCGAGTGTAGTAGGGCAGGAAGTGAAATATCGGTCGCAGACGCTCCTGCCACGCGGGTTGGGCGGACTGATCGACGAGACATTCGCCATTTACGGGAGACATCTGCGTCGATGGCTGATTATCGCAGCGGTGATCTATTTGCCGGTGGGCCTGGTCTCGATCGGCCTTAGACAGTTGGCTGGTGGGCCAGGGGTTGCGGTTTTTACGTATGTTTTGGAAGTGGCTGGTGCTGTGCTAGCTCTTAGCGCAGTCGCCTATGGGGTAGGACAGCATTACGTCACAGGAGTGGTTGAGATACGAGAATGCTATGCGAGAGCACGGAGGATGATTCGGTCTCTGACACTTCTGTCGCTTGCGCCGGTGGCCGTATTGTTGGCGGTGGCGCTGCCCCTGAATTATGGGGGTGACGTTGTCGGAACGATTGTGGCAATGCTGTTGGCGCCGATCGCGATAGGTGCGGCGGTGTATTGGTCAATGGCGGTGCCAACGGTAGTAATTGAGGAACAAAGAGCACTGGGAGCGATGAAACGCGGATTTATACTGGTGCAAGGTAGTTGGTGGAGGGCTTTCGGGGTCGCGCTGGTACTGATGTTGGTCGTGCTGGGCATGGCTATCGTACTGACTCTCCCGGTGGGGATTACAGCGGCGCTTGCAGGAGGCAGCCTGGCATCTCGAACCACAGCGGTTCTGATAGGAATAGGTGACCTGGCGGCCATGGTCGTGGTTCTGCCAGTGCTGATGATAGCCTGGACACTTTTTTATAACGATCTTCGGGTGAGGAAAGAAAAATACGATGTCGCTGCGATGTCCAGGGAACTGGGAATAGCCGCGACCTGACCCATCAGCGGTCCTTGTGGCAAACAATCGCCGCGGGACTATGGAGACCTCTGAAAGGGGCGAGACAACAGGAAGAATGGCACGATATACGGACCCGGTTTGCAGACAATGCCGTCGGATAGGCGAGAAGCTATTTCTCAAGGGTGATCGTTGCTACACCCCGAGGTGCGCCGTCGAACGGCGAAAACGACCTCCTGGGGATCAGGTGCCGCGTAGGCGGCGCTCATCCGACTGGGCAATCCAGCTCAGAGAAAAGCAGAAGGCCCGATTCACCTACGGAGTGCTCGAACGGCAGTTCCGCGGATATTTCGACGTCGCGAGAGATCGGCAGGGAGCTACCGGCGACCTGCTGTTGCAGATGCTCGAAACGCGTCTGGACAACGTGGTATTCAGGTTGTCTTTCGTGGACTCGCGTCGCCAGGCACGCCAGCTAGTTAACCATGGCCACTTCAAGGTCAACGGTAGGAGGCTTGACATCCCTTCTTACCAGGTCAAGCCCGGCGACAGTATTAGCTGGATGGGCACCGATGACGCCGTGCCCGAGTTTATAGGGACACTAACGGATGGACTGCCCAAGCGCCCGGTGCCTCAGTGGCTGCACCTGGATCCCGAGAATCTGGCTGGGCAGGTGGTCACGGAGCCGAACCTGTCCGAGATAGATACAGGAATCGAATCTCGTCTAATCGTCGAGTTCTATTCCAGATAGCTCTTCGTCTTGTCTTGGTGACAGTGCCGTGGACTAGACAATAGGAGATGCCGATCACATGTTGAGTTTTCAGACGTTTGCAGCACAAGAAACGCCAGAAGAAGAGCCGGAGCAGATTCCCGATCCGGCAATTGAGGTCGTCGAGACCGATGATCGCTACGGCAAGTTTGTCGCAGAGCCTCTACCGAAAGGTTATGGGCTGACTCTGGGCAACCCGCTCAGGCGCGTCCTGTATAGTTCGCTGCCGGGCACAGCGGTGACCTGGGTAAAAATCGAAGGTGTTCTCCACGAGTACGGGACCATTCCTCACGTGAAAGAGGAGGTCTCTGAACTGCTGCTCAATATCAAGGGCATCAGGCTGCGTTCCGAAGTGGACAGGCCAGGCAAACTTCGTCTCGAAGTAGCTGGCCAGGGCGAAGTGAGTGCCGGAGATATCATGGCTTCCTCTGACTTTGAGGTAGTGAATCCGGAGCTTCACCTGGCGACACTCGATTCAGATGAGTCCAAACTTTCGATTGAGCTCAATGTCGAGCGGGGCACAAGCTATGCCGAGGCCTCAATGGGCGAAGGTCTGCCCATTGGCGTGTTGCCGGTCGATGCCATATACACGCCTATTCGCAAGGTCAACTACATCACCGAGAGCATTCGTGTGGGCCAGCGGACCGATTTTGAGCGACTCACCATCGAGATATGGACAGACGGGTCCATATCCCCAATAGATGCCCTGCAGCAGGCAGGCAATATCCTGGTGAGCCAGTTCTTCCTTTTCGGCAATGCCCAAAAAATTGCCGAGGCTACCGAAGAAGGATCGGCAATAATCAACATCTCGCCGGAGAACTACAACACTGAGGTTGAGAAACTTGATCTTTCATCCAGAACCCTTAACTGCTTGAAACGGGCCAGTCTCGACAAGGTGGGAGAGATACTGGAGATGAGTAGGGCGGAGCTACTCCAAATACGAAACTTTGGAGAGAAGTCATTGGACGAGCTCTACGACAAGCTGCGGGAAATGGACCTGTTGCCCGCCGAACTTGATCCTGAGATCCAGGATAAGGCCGCGGCGGATGACGAAGAGAAGGTCGGCGTTGGGGCTGATGCCTCCACCGACGGCGGAGAAGGAGCCGATCTGTGAGGCATCGAATAGCTGGACGAAAGCTTTCACGACCCACCGCGCATCGTATGTCTATGCTTCGCACCGCGGTAACAGACCTGCTCAGGCACGAGACGCTGCAGACCACAGATGCCAAGGCCAGAGAGATCCGCCGGATGGCAGAGAAGGTCATCACGCGTGGCAAGACAAACACGCTGCACAGCAGACGCCTTGCTGCTGCGGTACTGCGCGACAAAAAAGTTCTCTCCAAACTCTTCGACGAGCTCGGAACGAGGTACGAGGATCGCCCGGGAGGTTATACCCGGATAGTGAAATTGGGCAACCGCAAAGGTGATGCCGCTCCGATGGCCATCATCGAGCTGATGCCTTAGTAGGCAGTGCGAGAAGCCTAATGAGGCTGGCGTTGATCGTCGAGTACGATGGAACCGCGTATGGCGGCTATCAGTACCAGAACAATGCGCCGAGTATTCAGGAGGAGTTGGAAAAAGCGATAACGAGGCTGACACGCGAGAATACGCGCGTCAGCGGGGCTGGGCGAACCGATTCGGGAGTCCATGCCCTGGGCCAGGTAGTAGCCTTCGACACCGAGGCGGAGTACCCGCCCGAGACCTTCGTCAAGGCGCTGAATCACTATCTGCCCGACGACATAGCGGTTAGAGAGGCCTATAGGGTAGACTCTGGTTTCGATCCGCGACGAATGGCACTGAGTCGACTATACATATACAGGATGTACACCGGTGCGACGAGATCGCCTCTGATCCGTCGGACCACCTACCGAGTCGGTGCAGGGCTGAAGTTGAAGCGAATGAGGAGAGCAGCGCGGCACCTGGTTGGGGTCCATGACTTTGCGGAGTTTGCAGGACCGTTGGAATGGCCCGATGCCAGTACCGTCCGCGAGATATTCGAGGCGAGAATTAGGTCCAAGGGAGACGAAATTACAATGGAGATCGAGGGTAACGCGTTCCTCCCTCACCAGGTGCGCCGGATGGCCGGAGCGCTGGTTGATGTGGGATTCGGGCGCCTGAGCCCCTCCGAGGTTTTGGCGATGGTGGACCGGCGCCCCGGCGCGGCGGTTGCTCGGTCGCTGCCTCCCCACGGACTTTGTCTGTCGAGAGTCAATTATGCGAATTTTCCGCCGAAAGTTGGTGCCTAGATGCAATCGTACATAAAACATCATGTAACGAAGAAGTCCGATCTGGAGCCAGGTTGGCACGTCGTGGACGCCGAGGGTAAGACCCTGGGTCGATTCGCCACAGAAATCGCGGTGCTGCTCATGGGCAAGCACAAGACCAATTACGTCCCAAATCTAAATACCGGCGATTTCGTGGTTGTCGTGAATGCCAATAAAATCTCGGTGACCGGCAAAAAACTAGAGCAGAAGATATACTATCGCTATAGTGGGTATCATGGGGGCTTGAACGAACAAAAGCTCTCGACCGTCCTTGAGAGGTCCCCAGAACGGGTTATCAAGCAGGCGGTCAAAGGGATGCTCCCCAAGAATACGATGGGCAAGCACATGCTTTCCCGTTTGAAGATATACGCAGGGGAATCACACCCCCACGAGGCCCAGGTCAATGCCGGGCAGATTCAGCAGTCGGAGGAGGCCTAGTTGGAGCAGCAACAGCACTACTATTATGGCACTGGTCGGCGCAAGACGTCGGTAGCCAGGGTCAGGATCTACACTGAGCAGGGCCCGATTATCGTCAACGGCAGGACGATGGATGAGATGTTCGGCTGGCCTACGTGGCGCGAACACATCACCGAGCCATTTCGGGTCACAGACACGGAGGGCCAACTCCGCGTTATCGCCAAGGTGAGCGGTGGTGGGGTGGTTAGCCAGGCCGGTGCTCTCCGACACGGCATCTCCAGGGCGCTATTGGAACTCGACGCAAGTTTGAGGCCGCGCCTCAAGAAGGCGGGCCTTCTCACTCGCGACGCCAGGGAGAAGGAGAGTAAGAAGTACGGTCTGAAACGGGCTCGCAAGGCCCAGCAGTGGACCAAACGCTAGTTGTAGTTCGACATAGCCAGTAAAGCAAACGCCCCCCGATCACCGGGGGGCGTTTGCTTTTGTAGTGGTATCGGGCCTTCAATCCGGTGGAGCGACACAGTCCAATCGTGACCACAAAGTGTTGTTTTCCTTCTAGCGCGGTTGAATGGTGCACTGTGTATAATGCAAAGCAGGGACAAGCGGATGTGGAAGACAGCTTATGGTTGGTCCCTAGAAAGGAGGTAATGGCATTGGATAGTAGTACGTGGAGGTGTTTCCGGTAGATGTTCCCTGGAGCATCTCTAACAAGGGGCCTCGCTTCGGCGGGGCCCCTTTACTTTTTTCTGATGTTGGGCTCGTTCGTGGAATACCCGGCTATTCAAACCCCTCGGTCAGGGCCATTCGCAACAGATCCACTGCGTTGATGCTCATTCGTGTCCTGTCCGGAATGCCGCGACTCGCACTCTCGTAGATTCTCGATTTGAAAGCATTGCCATCTGTGATGGTAATTACGGTGCGGCCCTTGCCCAGATTGATAGCGGTATCGTCCGGGTCCTGTACACCGTGCAGCGCCAGGCCTAGGTCGGTCCCAGCCTGAAGCCTGATTGCACGCGCGATTTCGGCGGTAAGAGGTCCAATATCGGAAATCAGGTCCTTCGACCTCTCTGGTGCGCTGGAGTGTGCTAACAGCCGTTGAATCGCTGTGATGTCGTTGCCGATGATTCCCGTGACAACATGCTCGTGGCTGGCATCGAGCATGCGTCCCGTGACTAGCCCGCCCGTCAGATCCTCGTAGACCGCAATGGTCTTATTGGATCGACTCAGCAGTGAGCCTACCGTGTCCTCCATCGACTCCTCGTCGATCGCAAACACCCGTGAGCCCAGGAGCTCCCGTACCTCCGCTTCGACGGGCGCAATTAACTTTGCCGCTTCTGTCTCGTCGGACGCTTTGGCTGCAATCCGCACGTCCACCTGCCCTGGGTGTGCCAGGACCCCCACGGTGGGGTTGCTGGAGCCCGAAATCAGATGGCCGATCCGCTCGTCCACCGCGCTCTCGCCCATGTCCGCAACCTTCAGCACACGGTAGGTGATCACATCGGAGAGATCGAATCTTTTTTGTAGATACGGAACCACCTCGTTGTCGAACAACCACTTCATCTCAAATGGGACACCCGGCAACGCGATGACGACTCCCCTCTCGTCCTCCACGACAAAGGAGGGCGCGGTGCCATTAGGGTTGTGCACCGGGATCGCCCCTTCAGGTATGTAGGCCTGTCTCTCGTTGTTCTTTGTCATGATGAACCCGCGACTTCGAAACCGCCGCTCGATGTCAGACAGCAAATCTGGGTGTAACGACAGCTTACGGCCTGTCACCTCGGCGATGACATCCCTGGTGATGTCGTCCTGTGTGGGGCCGATTCCTCCGCCCGTGATGACAACGTCGGACCGGTCCAGCGCCTGAGCGATCGCGGCTCCCATGCGCTCGTGGTTATCCCCGACTATCGTCTTGTGGAACAGATTTACGCCGACGCTTGTGAGCCGTTGGGCCATCCACGCGGCGTTCGTGTCCACAATCTGCCCCAAAAGCAGTTCCGACCCGATCGACACGATTTCGGCGTTGGCCATGAGTACTCCGTTGACG
>JASLXL010000261.1 GCA_030740335.1 SAR202 cluster bacterium
ACCCCTGCTCCCTTGGGGCGCCCTCAGCGACAACGAGTACATGGCCTACTTCAAGGACGTGTGCGGGAGCTTCCCCGATGCCGGCTTCTTGCACTACAACCTCTGCCGCGGCCCAAACGCCTGCTGTACACCGAGGACTACAGGCGCCTGGAGGCCGAGGTTCCCAATCTCGTCGGCACCAAGTTCACCGGCGCCAGCCCCGCTGAGGCCTACGAGCTGGTGACCCAGACAGAGTTACCGCACTTCCTGGGAGAGCGCAACTTCCCCTTCGGCTGCCTCCATGGCGAGTGCTCGCTGTTGGCTGCCTGGGGACCTCTGTTCCCTCGGAAGATCCGAGAGTTGTTCGACCATGGCGTAGAGGGCCGGTTCGAGAAGCTGTTCCGCCTGTCCGCCGAAATCACCAGGGTGACAAAGACCTTCATGGGACCTACCCGAGACCTGGAACGCATCAATGGCGCTTTCGACAAGATGATCGTCCGCGCAGGCGGGGCTGACATGCCGCTGCGGATGCTGTCCCCTTACGAAGGTATCGACCTGGAGACCTTCGATGCCTGCGTCACGGCCCTGCGCAAAAGCTATCCGGACTGGCTGCAGTAACGGGCAGTCGTATGCAGATGAGCGCTACTACATGCATGAGGCTAGCTGGCGCTAGTGTTGGACGGTCGACTAGGCCAACGCTGCGCCGCTGCCTCAACTTCCTAGTGAGGCACTGAGGCGAAGGGGGGCGGCCGGCGGCCCGCTGAGGGTCCAAATCACCTTCCGAGATCTCTGTGGGGCGGTAGAAAGCACCAGCCCGGCTCGACACGTATCAGCCGGGGTTTCTTTCTGGCGACATCGGCCAACCTCTCCAACGACGGGAGCCCGATGAGGTTGCTACCCTCCTATGACGGCCTACCAAACGCGGACTCCGTAGAAATCTGACAGGACCGCTGACGTAGGTTCTTGACACCCCCATCCGCCGGGAGTAGCATCGGCCTCGCGCGTTCCCAACCTTCACCCTTGCAGTGGGATATCTCGGTCGGGTTTCTTAACCCAGGCGCTGGAACGACCGTGGTGTTGCCATGACGACCTACAGCTTGAACTCAGATCTGTTCATCTTTGACAAAGAAAATCAGGCCATCGTCGACCCGATCACCGCCCTCGAGTCGGTAGCGAGGGCCGGTTTTCGCGAGACCGAGTTGCTGGCCGAGGGCGAGGAGTGGCAGGCTCCGGGTAGCCACGATGCCTCAAAGCTCGGTCACGCGCTGGACCGACTGGGGATTTACGCCCACACCATACATACGCCCTACATGGACGTGAACCTGGCTAGTCCGGATCGAGAGGTCCAGAATACAAGCATCGCGCTGGTTGGCGATGCCATGAGATTCCTGTCGGAACTCGGAGGTCGGACAGCCGTCGTGCATCCGAGCGGGCCACCCAGGTCAGAAGAGCCACCCCTCTCCCTCGACAACATCGGGGCCCGGATGGAGTATGCCCACCACTCGATGAGCGAGCTGGTCAAAGTGGCGGAGGAGACCGGCATCCGTATGGCGCTGGAGAATCTGCCGAGTCGCAGAGAGCCCTACCGCCCCCTGGAATCGACACAGGAACTGCGGGCGTTCATCGCCGACTTCCCCGCTGAACACGTAGGGATCTGCTTGGACGTTGGGCACTGCCTCATATCGGGGTACGACCCTGCCGACCAGGCACGGATCGCCGGGGAACGACTCTACGCACTTCACCTGCAAGACGGTGACGGTCAGGGCGACCGTCACTGGGTGCCGGGACGAGGCATGATCGACTGGCCTTCAATGGGGTCTGCGCTATTGGACATCGGATTCGACGGTGCCTGGACAATCAAAGTTGGGGTAGCCCACACGGACGACCCGGTCGAAGTGATCGCCGCTGATTGTGCGGCAGTGCGGGAACTGTGGGAGGCCAAGGGGCTTTCGACCCTTGAGGGGACGGCAACCGGGTGATCAAGGCAACACAGAGAGTCTGGGTCAATGAGGAGCGAGGTTCCGCTAACGCCGCCTAGATATCGATGTTTGTTCAGTGATGAGTAATACCGGCTTGCCGTTCACCCTGACTTTCGCCATCTGAGACCCAATGCCACACGCTATAGGCCAAGCGGACTGCCAGTAAAGCAAGTAGTATTGAGGGCACTCCTGTCAATTGCAAGAGCTCCCTCGGTGTTTGAGGCAGACATGCGCAGCAGCAGCTGTAGCCTATGATGAAGTAATTTTAGTTGAGCGGGAGATAATCATCGAAATCGCGGATGTGATCGGGGACCTTCGTCCAGACATCATCATCACACACTACCCCTACGATAGCGTCTCCGCTCATATGGCCGTTGGGCAGATGACGCTTTTCGCCGTGGAGGCTGCCTCCGCCTTGCGGGTTGACAGGTCGTATCCAGCGCACGCACCTGCTCAGATATTCTTCCATACCCGCCCGGGGCATACCACCTCGCTAGAACATTCCCGGATCCCTACCACGTTGATCGACATCACAGACGTCATCCACCAGAAGTCTAGGGCCATGAACAAGTTCAAGTCCCAGTTCTATGGCGACTCGAGTCCTCTCCAACGGAAGTTAACGCAGCTTGACGCGCCCGCTGTCGCCATCAATGCCCGCGTCCCTTACGCTGAGACGTTCATCGCCAATTTTCCGCAGGTCTATCAGGACCTGCCGGTTAGCGAGTACGCGCTGGAGATACGCAATAAGACCGAGGCCGAGAAGTACGAGTACATGACCCGGTTGCTCATTAACGAGTAAGCCGGTCGTATTGAGGAGGATAACCGCACCATGACCACCCGGGGAACACAGAGCCGTCCATCGCCGCATCTCGAGAGGCTGGTGGAGCGCGTCGAGGAGGCTGCAGCCGACCCTCGATACGCCCAGCGCAAGGACATGTACACCCGCCACAATCGGCTTGAGAAGGTGGCCAAACCGCCGGTATGCGTCCATCTGCACCAGGGCTATCGCCTGGTCTGGCAGGAGCTCATCCCACCGGACACCCTCGAATCGCAGGACACGCTGGAACGCGATATCGAGATTCAACTCCGCCAGAAGCTCTACAAGCACGACCACATCCCCGACGACGAGGTGCTCCTCCCCACAGTATGGCTCGCACCGATACAGTCGAAGGAGGAAGATCAAGACAGCACAGCACAGCCTTCCTCAAGCGCGATGCTGACTGGGGACGCTGACACGCAATCTCACGGGTTCGGCGCCGGGGCAGATCTCGTGGAGGAGGCTCGCCTGTGGGGATTGTCTTCCCAGGTACGGCGGACCGAATTTCCCGGCGGCTCCTACAAGGTGGAGCCGGTAGTGCAGGTCGAGGCCGACATGGCACTCCTCAAGTCGCCGAAGTACGAGGTTGACGTCGCAGCGACCCAGGCTTTATGTGATCGCGCAACGGAGCTGGTGGATGGACGGCTGCCGGTGAAGCTGGCCACCAACGAGCTGGGCGCCAGCCCTTCGGAAGCGATGGTGAGCTTCATGGGCATGGAAGCTGTGCTCTACAGCGTGATAGAACGTCCGGACTTCATCCACCGGATGATGGAGTTCATGACAGACGGGTATATCTCATACCACCTCGCCAGGGAGGCCGCCGGCGCCGTGGACGCCGAGGAGAGCTGGGGTTTCCGAGTCCATTACGAAGAGCTTCCTCCAGGCGCCGACTCTAGCAGGCTGGAGAACTCCTGGTGGTATGTGAGCGCGCAGAGCCTCGCCGGGATCTCACCGGCCATGTTCGACGATTTCCTGCAGCCGTATCACGCGAAGTTGTCTGAGGCACTCTCCGATAGCCGCGTCTACTACCACGGCTGCGAGGATCTGACGAACAAGATCTCGATCATTCGCCGGCTTCCCCACCTGCGCCGGTTCCACGTCTCAGCCTGGACGGACCTGGAGGAATCGGTGAAACAACTCGGCCGCGAGTTCGTGCTCGAGACGCACGTCTCCTACGCGGACACGCTGTACGTTCACACGCCGGCCGAGATGCGCAAGACGGTGGAACGGATCATGGAGATCGCCGGCGAGTGCGTCATCGACATCAACCTGGGTGATATCGAGACCGTGGATGGAAGGCCTTCGGTCCTGACCGACTGGGCACGCATCGCTCAGGAAGTCACAGCCCGGTACACGTGAGGGTGAATTCAGGGGCTGCGCCCGGCTAACCTTCTTTCCTTCACTGCCAGGCTAACGTACGACCTGCCGACAAGCATACTGCGAGGTAAGTTATGGGCACGGAGGAGGGCTGGAGGCCTAGGCGGGGCTGGTAGTAGATAGGGCTATGGGGCTAGCTGGTATAGAGCGAGGATGGTATCGAGGCCTATAAAGCTGTTGTGAGATAGGTGGAATCTTACTGCGGATCACCACTGTCATCTGGTAGGCCTTTCATAAAGGCGATTAGA
>JASLXL010000262.1 GCA_030740335.1 SAR202 cluster bacterium
GTCCACGACAACCAAGTTATCGCTTACCGGCGAGCCTTCGAGGGCGATTCGGTGTCGGCCTTCGGCGGAATCGTCGGGTTCAACCGACCGGTGACCGCTGCAACGGCCGAGGCCATGCGCGGGGTTCTGTTCGACGTCATCATCGCCCCCGGATACGAGCCTGAGGCACTCAAGCTGCTAGAGAGGCGTAAGCGCACCCGCGTGCTACAGGCAGAGCTAGCGGTAGGCCCAATGGAGGGCGTCGATGTACGCCGGGTCACGGGTGGCGCGCTAATACAGGCTGTCGACAACATAGGAATCGACACCGCGTCGTGGGAGGTCAAAAGCAAGCGCAAGCCGAGCGAGGCCGAAATGGAGGACCTCTCGTTTGCCTGGAAGGCAGCCAAACACGTGCGTTCCAACGCAATCGTCCTTGCGAAGAACTCCGCTCTCGTGGGTATGGGAGCGGGCCAGCCCAACCGTGTAACCAGCGTCCATCTGGCGCTCCGTATCGCGGGTGACGCGGCAATCGGGACCGTCATGGCATCGGACGCCTTCATGCCCTTCGCCGACAACATCGAGATGGCGGCCGAGGGCAGCGTTACCGCCATTGTGCAACCCGGCGGTTCGATGCGCGACGACGAGGTCATCGCAGCGGCAGATCGCCTCGGCATCGCTCTGGTCTTCACCGGCGTCCGCCACTTCAAGCACTAGGTGCGCCGTGCCAGCCTCAATTGAATTTGTCATCCCCGTTCTCAACGAGGAGCGCGCCTTGGGCCCCAGCGTGGCGCGGCTCCATGCCTACCTCTCTGAAAATCTAGCCCAGTACGACTGGCGGATCCTCGTTGCCGACAATGGTTCCACTGATGATACGCCCGGGGTGGCGGCACGCCTTACCACTGACATGGACCGGGTGGGTTACTTGCGTCTGGAGCAGCGGGGCCGTGGTTGCGCCCTGCACCATTCGTGGCTAGAGAGCGACGCCAATATCCTGGCATACATGGACGTCGACCTGTCGACCGATCTCGATTCGTTGCCGGTCATAGTTGAGGCGATCTACGCCGAGGGTTACGACATTGCCATAGGCTCACGCCTTGCCAAGGGCGCGACGGTCATCGGACGTCCACCACACCGTGAATTCATTTCACAGGCGTACAGCATTTTGTTCAGAAGCATGTTCTTCACCAGCTTCAAAGACGCCCAATGTGGTTTCAAGGCCATCTCTCGCGGCGCCGTCAAGGATCTCGTGCCGTTGGTTCAAGATCTGGGGTGGTTCTTTGACAGCGAGTTGCTGATCGTCGCGGAAAAGAGCGGGTATCGCATCAAGGAGGTCCCCGTGCGCTGGACCGACGACGCGGACAGTCGGGTCAGGATCGTAAGGACCGCCTACGGCGACCTGAAGGGTCTCCTGCGACTACGCTTCGGCGGCCTGCGCAGGGCCAAGAAGCAGCTCGTATCAAGACACTGATCACGCTGAGGAGAGGAAGGGTTTGAGGTTTGGGCTGGGACCCAAAACTCAATACGTTCCCGACGTGCGGCGTCCGTACCCTGTACCCTATACGCCAAACTCCATACTGTTTCTCCGGAGGCTTTTGATGAGAGCAGCCGTATACAAGGGCGATCAACGGCTCAGCGTCGAGGAGGTCCCGACCCCTTCGCCTGGGCCCGGGCAGGTGCTCGTGCAGGTGAAATACTGCGCTATCTGCGGAACTGATATTCACGCGGTGCTGTACGACGCAGCGCCGGTGGGCGTGGTCATGGGGCACGAATTTTGTGGCACGATCGCTACCCTGGGGGATGGCGTAACTAGTTGGGCCGTGGGGGATCGCGTGGTCGGGGGCGGAGGCACCGTGCCGCCCGGCAAAGAGGGCGCGCAATTAGCGCACCCTCGCTACGACTACCGCACTATGGGATTCGCCAGCAAGCCGATGAGGGCGTATGCTGACTATATTTTGATGGAGGAGTGGGACCCGGTACCGATCCCGGAGGGTGTATCTGACGAGGCAGCGGCTCTCTGCGAACCCTGCGCCATCGCCGTCCGAGCCACACGGCAGTCCGACCTGAAATTGGGTGACTCAGTGATGGTACTGGGGGGCGGACCCATCGGGTTGTTTTGCCTGCAGGCTGCCCGGGCGGCCGGCGCTACGTCTGTGTACCTTTCTGAGCCTACCCCAGTCCGTCGAGAGGCAGCGCTAGCCCTGGGCGCGGACGCGGTCATCGACCCCAATCAGGGCGATGTGGTAGAGCAGGCGATAGCGCTCACGAACGGTCTCGGTCCCGATGTGGTCTTCGACTGTGCGGGATGGCAGCGGACGTTCGACCAGTCTCTGAGTATGGTCCGTCGGAACGGCCAGGTTGTGCTGGTCGCCATAGCTTGGGAAGACATTCCGGTGCTTCCCATCGATTGGATGGGCCGCGAGGTAAGGATTCAGACGACGTTTGGCTCGGTGGCCGACGACTGGCGGGTCGCTCTGGACCTCATGAAAACAGGCCGGGTCGACGTGGCGCCGCTCCTTTCGGACGACTCTTTCGTTCCGCTGGAAAGGATCAATGAGACCTTTGAGGCACTGACAAAGCCGACAACCCAACTCCAAATGGTCATCAGAATGTAGGGCGGCGCTGCACGCGCTTAGTGCGGGCGGGGCCAGCACGGGGCAGGAACCACGCTGTTGGACGCCAAAGAGGAAGATTGGGACACTGTCGTGGACGTCAATCTGAAGAGCGTGTGGCTGTGCATGAAGTACGAGATACCCGAGATGCTCAAGTGCGATGGTGGTGCGTTCGCCAACAACTCCGCAGAGGTCGTACTCCGAGGTTCATTGAATTTTTCGTTCGCCGCCAGCAAGCACGGAGTGAGATTGGCTTAACGAAGTCTGCGGCACTTGGCTATGGGAACCAGGGTCTCCGTGTCAACGTCGTTTGTACGGGCTGGATGCGCCACTCGTCAGTGGAACTGTTCTTGGACGACCCCGAGCTCAAAGCGATTGTTCAGAAGATGGAGCCGGCCGGACGTCTTGGGCATCCGGGCTGTCTGCCGGTGGGTCTACACAGACGGCAGAGGACCCGCCGCATCCATTTGAAGGCCGTGGGTGAAGATTCGCCTGGTTATCGCGACGCGCCAGCTCACGACCATCACCACGATGAAGGCTATCCCGCCCACCGTTAGTAGTAGTGGCGCATTCAGTGTATCGGAGAGGGTTCCGTTGAGTAGATTAGCCACCGCCATCATGCCGCCGACGTGCACCGAGTAAACCCCTCCTACGCGCCCCCTGACCCCGTCCGGTACGATCGCCTGGATCATCGAGTGAGTCAGCGTCATGAATCCTACCTGGGCTGCACCCATCAGAGCAGCGGCAGTCAGGGCCACAGGCATGCCAGTGGATGCTGCAAGAACCACCGGCGCAAGTCCTGAGAGGACCCCCAGGTTGAGGAAGAGGCGCCCTCGCGTGGATTCCCTTCGGACCCCGGCCAGAAATACCACAGATACCATGGCGCCTACGCCCACGGCCATCATCAGGTATGCAAACCCGGCCTTATCCTCGCCAAGTTGTTCTCTGGAGAAAACCGGTAGTATGGACTCGAACGACATGGTCAGGCCGCAGTGGAAAATCGCCATCACTACGATTGCGAAAAGCATCGGCGTACGATAGACGTAGAGGAGCCCTGCTATCAGATTTTTGACCAGACTCTGACTGGTGTCGATTACGCCCGTCGAGGCCGTACGAATCCGTAACGTCTGGATAAGGCTAATCCCATAGAACACGGTGCAGATCGAGAACGCGCTTCCGGGACCGGCCGTTAGGAGCAATGGCGCGATTACGGCGGGCCCGATCACCCTAGATCCCTGTCCTGCTGCCTGGTGCAGCGCAACGGCGTTGAGGAGCAGCCGCTTCGGCACGATATTTGGAATAAGAGCCTGGGTCGCCGGCACCTGGGCGGCTCGCGCAGAGCCATCCACCAGGGCCAGCACAACCAGCATCCAAGTTTCGATTATCCCGGTCAGCGCCAGCACTGCCAGGACCAGGTTGTGGACGACGCTCACGCCGAACATCGCGGCCATCACGGTCCTGCGGTCGAACCGGTCCGATAGATAGCCACTAATGGGCGTCACTATTACCCGCGGCACCATCGCGGCGAATGTGACGAGTCCGACCCACATCGAGGAGTCCGAGATGGTGTACACGAGGGAGCCGCGGGCCACGATCAGGGCCCAGGATGCTGCGCCCGCGAAGACGCTGGCGTACCACATCGTCCGATAGTCACGACTCTTCAGCGTTTCGAGGTGGTGGTTCGCCCAACGGGCACTAAAGCTTTTCAGGGGCCGTGACCTCATCGTAGCAATCGGCCATCGTACCGAACGCGTGCCATTGTAAACGTGTACGGCTGGTGTGTCACCGGCATGGGAAGTCCGGCTTCGTTCTTCTCGCACTCAGTTTTTAACCCCCTCCCCCAAGAGTGATAAAAATTATTCGAGGGGCACCCTCACACACCCGGTCCTTCGGCTTCGCTCAAAGACAAGCACCGGGACTCTGCACCTGAGCCGCCCGTTGGCACACGACAGGATTTACGAACGTGGGAATGGCAAGGTTTGATGATGATTACAATGTGAGAGCACCCTCACATTCCGGGAAGAGGGCTCTGCAATTGCGCACGTCCTGGTAGATTTCGGAAGAAAATGCGTACGGAGCATGTGGAGGGTTATGGCATCAGGAGCGCGGCTACCCGAAGGTCTCGCGGCCCTTCGTATTGAATTTCTGAGACGGGTTGCAGTCTGCCCCACGCAGCCGCACGGATGAGGTTGACCACCCCGGGCAGCGCCTCCAGTCGATCCAAGACGTAGGCATTTGAGGTGTTTGGAGACAGATTGACCAGATATTCGAAGAGCCTCAGCGATTCCGAAGCGTCAAGCCCAAACCCTACAATTGCTTTCTCTCGTAGATCTACAAATGCGGGGTCGTCCAACACTACGAGCCATTGGAGTAGTAGTCCAAGCTCGTGCTCATCTCGGCCGCTATTTCTGATTGCCGCGGAAAGCCGCTCATCGGCCAGATCCCGAAAATTGGCGTAGGTCGGGTAAGAGGTCAGCGATAGTCCGGTGAACTCCTCAATTGCCAGCCACATGGTGCGCTGGAACTGCTGCGCCTCGGCCTCGTGTATCCCCTGGACCAGGTACGATGCATCCGAATCGGGCTGGTCGGCAGTCGACAGATCCTGGAGCATGTGTCCCAACTCGTGAGCCAGGGAGTTGATGACGTTGGCGACGCCACGTTCGGCGTCAACAACCACGGTGACTCTCCCCTCGTCCCTTGTCTTGAAGCCGGTAGCCCTGGCGCGCATGACTTCCTTGCGCTTGGCAAGAGATCCGTAGCTCGACGAGTCCCGGATGGCAAACTGGTTATCGAAGCTCGATTCGATCCAGTCCAGATAATCCTGCCTGCCAAGAAGGAGCACGTTCACCCGCTCGTCATGCATGCTCCGGCCCGTTACAAGGTAGTACCCCGCGTCCGCCACTCGCAGCACGTCTTCGACATAGGCCTCGCCGTTCCCGTCAACTACACTCTTACGGATGTCCAACAGTTCGGGGAGCGCTGACAGCATCTGTCGAAGCGTGTCTTCGTCGTAGCTCCTCGGCTCTGTGGTCCCTATCTCGCCCGTGCCCCATGAAAATGCTTTTTCGTATGTGTTGTCGGTCTCGTCGGTCTCGTATACTACGTTGTCCGGATCGATCACTATCTTAAGGACATGGACGCCCTCGGCAAGAGGAGCATTCTCCTCGAGCCCTCCCCAGTCTTCGATTACCTTGACCTCCCTAGATATGCTTCCCCTGTTCATTTCGAACCGCTTGATCTTCTCGCCGTCGAGATAGAGGTCAACGGAGTAGGGGCCCGCCTCCTGCGTGCTGCGGTTGAATACCAGGATATCGACCAGCGATGGCCTGTCGACGGTCAGAGGTCCGTCGAGGAAGCTCTCAGGTTCATGGGACACTATGATGGGCCCGTCCCAACCGAAGCGCCATCCGGGCACGAGGTTCGGCAGCGTCGGGGGCGCCGGCAGCACCAGCGGCGACGCCGTCGGCACGGGCGTTGCGGAGGCCAATGTACCCGTCCCCCATACAAATTCACGCTCGAAGAGGTTGTTGTCCTCGTTGGACTCAATGATCAGGTCGTTGGGATCTACTACTACTCTCAACGTGTGGACCCCGGGAGACAGGGGAACCCACTGGCGCAGGTCCTGGAAGCGAGAGGTCGCTGCCGGATCCTCTACAAGCATGCCACTGGTTAGTCTCATATCAGCGAGGACTTCATCGACGTACAGGTATACCCAAACATCATCGGAGATACTGACAAGTCCCTGGTTCCAGATTACGGTAGAGACATATGTGGGCATGTCGACCGACAGCGGGCCATCGGTAACCTCGTTTTCGTAAGGGCTGGCGATCAGAGCGGCATCCCAGTCGTCCGGGGTGTGCAGCGCCAAATCGGGGAGCCGGTCCGGCAATGGGGTGGAAACCGCCCCATTCGTGTCCGGTAACCATGTGAGCGTCAACTCAATCTCGTTGTCGGTCTCGTCAGTCTCGGATATCAGGTTCGTCGAGTCAACGACCAGCTTCAGCGTGTGATCTCCAGAAGTGAGCCTGACCACGTCTTGCAGGCCGTCCCAATCGGTTATGACACTCAAGGAGACGTTATCCAGGCGATTGCCGGTCCATCTCGCCACCTCGACGCCATCAAAGTAGAGATCGATGAAGAACAGCTGGTTCACGGATACCTCGCCTTTATTAGCGACTGCCCAGGACACGTAGGTCGTGGAGCCCACAGCCTGAGCTGTGTTCTGCCTGATCTGCGCAAGTGCCGCAACGACGAGTGGGCCTTCCCAATCGCTGGGAGCAGACGGCGTTAGATTGACCCGCGACGGGGCCGCTGCCATAGGTGATGGTGGAACGGGGGAGGGCGCGGTGGCCGTTGGAGAGGGTGATGGGGTGTGGGTGGCCATAGGCGACAGTGTCGCCGTAGGAATGGGGCTCGGGGTCTGCCTGGGCATTGGGGATGGCGTCGCGGTTAGAGTCGGTATTGTGGTCGCGGTGGCCGCCGTAGGAATGGGGCTCGGGGTCTGCCTGGGCATTGGAGATGGCGTCGCAGTTGGAGTCGGTATTGTGGTTGCGATGGCCGCAGTCGTGGCAGTCGTGGAGGGACTAGGGCTCGAGGTCTCGGTTGGTGTTGGAATCGGTGAGCTGGTCGCTGTTGGCGTCGGCACGGGCGTGGCGGATGGTGCACGCGTGGGTAGCGTCACGACAAGTGTAGTTGGCGTTGGGGCAGGCGGAACGGTCGCCGTGAGCGGCTCTGGCTCGGGAGAACAGGCAGCAATAAGTGCCACAAAAACACTGGCCAGCACCACCTGGCCTCGCCTCAAGAACCCTTCCGGGCTGTATAAATGATGGTGAATGGTACGCGACTCATGCGCTCATACTGCCGTTCCCAATCCGCCCCTCGGTACGGCACGATTTGGAGCTCCGACTCACTCATCTCCGTAATGGGATATGGACTAGGCTCCAGTATCTGCTCCACCGCAAAGCCGCTAGCCGTGAGGAGGCCAAACACCTCCTCTATGGTGTGAAAGAAGGTCGCTCCTCCTTCCTGGCCATGCTCGGGCTCGGGCCACACCTCCACTGGAAGCCGGAAGTAGTCGAAGACCCTCAGATCCCGGCTCTCCTCGTCCCATTCGAAGGCTGCAAGAGGATGGACCGTGCATACGATCAGTGTGCCGCCTCCAGCCATCACCCTGGCGCACTCCTCCAGACACTGTCCCAGGTCCGGGACGTACTCCCATCCGAATGACGAGAGTACGAGGTCGAAGATTCCGTCCCTGAACATCCCGAGGGATTCCATATCGCCCCGAAGGAGGTCCACTCCGACACCCTCACGGGCCACCAGTCGCCTGGCATGATTGAGTTGTTTTTTCGAGATGTCCATGGCCGTGACGACTGCGCCCTGCTTTGCGAGGGCTATGGAGTTCTGCGCCGCACCACAGGCGAGTTCAAGCACCCGACTGCCCTTTACTTCATCTAAAAGCCCGAGTTCGCGCTCACCAGGACCCAGCGGCCCGTAGTGAACGTCGTCTACCGAGATGGCTGTTCTGGCCTGGTATGAGTCCGCCATACCGTCCCAGCCGGCTTGGTTTGACCATTTGATGTGTTCTGATCTCATGGGGTTGCGATGCGAATGATGAAGACGGCTTCCCGAGGCGGGAAACCAGGGGGGTGCGGTAGCAATACGCGTGCCACGAACCGTGAGTGCCCCCAACGGAATTCGAATCCGTGTCTCCGGCTTGAAAGGCCGACGTCCTGGTCCACTAGACGATGGGGGCGCGGTGCAACGTGACGAGTCACGACCGCAGGCTTACTATTCTATCCCGGCGAGCCGAGCGCTGCAATCACGACTCCGTTTCCTTCGTCGTTTCGTACGGTAAATCTACTCTTATGGAGTAGTTGTTGCCAGCTTTCAACTGGCTCGCCTGTGCCCGAAGAAAGAAGAAAATGAGAACAGTATTTCTGAGGGACACCCTCATGCTCCTGGCATATGGGCTCCGTCCCTCTGCACCCCCTTCCAAGCATTCTACGCGCATACTACAACGCCGTGGTCTCGTCTGAGGATAGGAACACCCAAGATGCTTTCCCTGGTAGGTACGAGGGGCCTACGTGCCCAACAGCTGAGCCCCGCAATCATTTCGGTGAAGACTCGTCCCTCTCCCCGTTGACAGGCACGACGTATGTGTCCGACGTACACCAGCCCTCCTCCATGTGGGTGTAGGGCTTAGCCAGGCCTGGCTAAGGGTATAGGGCTAGTTCCTTGAGGCCCTCGTCCTCTGGGAGACCGAACATGAGGTTCATGTTCTGGACGGCCTGTCCTGCTGCACCCTTGACCAGGTTGTCGATGCAGCTGATCACGATCAGCCGGTTGGTGCGAGGGTCAACGACGGGATGTACAAGGCAACGATTGTTGCCGAGGGTCTGCTTCGTCATGGGAGGCGAGTCGGTAACTTCAACAAAGGACTCGTCGCAATAGAAGTCCTGGTATACCTCGCGGACAGCGTTGGCCGCCGCTTCGCCTGAACCAACGACGTCTTCCTTCAGCGTGGCGTAGCAGGTGGCGAAGATTCCACGCGTCATCGGCACCAGGTGGGGCACGAAGGTCATGCGCATGTTCTGGAACGGTCCGGCGAGTTTTCCCAGCTCCTGGGTCATTTCCGGCAGGTGGAAGTGTCCTCCCAGCCCATATGCCCTGAGATTCTCGTTGACCTCGGAATAGATGTAGTCGCGCGCCACTTTTTGACCGGCGCCCGACACCCCAGATTTCGCGTCGACAATGATGTCAAGATCGACGATCCCGGCCTTGACCGCCGGCGCCAGTCCGAGGATAGACGCGGTGGGATAACACCCCGGATTGGCCACCAGCCGGGCCGAGGCGATATCATCGCGACTCAACTCCGGAAGGCCGTAGACAGCCTCTCCGAGGTACTCGGGGAAGGGATGGAGTTCACCGTACCACTGCCGGTACTCCTCAGGAGCGGCGAGCCTGAAATCCGCGCTAATATCCACAGCCTTAACGCCCGCTCCTACGAGAGGACCCAGACGCTTGGCGCTGGCCCCATGGGGCAGCGCCGAGAACACAACGTCGACGCTCTCATCCAACTCCTCGGTTACAGTCAGATCGATCGAACCCAGGTGGGGGAAGACCTCGTTCAGCGCCTTGCCGGCAGAGCTGCGCCCGGTGACGGACGCGATCTCGGCCTCGGGGTGTCGGTTGAGAATGCGCACCAGCTCGATACCGGAGTACGCTGTCCCCGCCAATATTCCAACC